>JAOUEA010000140.1 GCA_029858935.1 Actinomycetota bacterium | reverse complement strand
TGCGGGCGAGGTCGAGCTGCCCGTGCGGATCACCGAGCACGTCGTCGAGGGTTCGGTGTTCGTGCCGTTCAACCAACCGGCGTTCCCGACGAACACGCTGTTGTCCGGGCGGATGCTTGCGCGCGCACGTCTCTCGGGGCGCGAGACGGCGGAGGCAGCGGGTGCAGGCGAGCAGGGCGCGGCCGGCGAGCCTGCCGCTGCCACCGCCGCCGGGGGTGGCGCCTGATGGACTGGGTGGGCTGGGCGATCCTCGTCGTGCGGGTCGCGATCGTGTTCTTCGGCCTACTGATCTCGGTGATGCTCTACATCTGGATGGAGCGCAAGGTGATCGCCGACATGCAGACCCGGGTGGGTCCGCTGCGGGCCGGCCCACGGGGCGTGCTGATCACGCTCGCCGACGGCATCAAGCTGTTCTTCAAGGAAGGCATCACGCCTACGGCCGCCGACCACCCCGTCTACGCAGTCGCGCCGATCCTCGCGATGTTCCCGGGATTCCTTGCGTTCTGCGTGATCCCGTTCGGCACCTCGGTCACCCTGTTCGGGCGCGAGATCCCGTTCCAGCTCGCCGATCTCAACATCGGCATCCTGTGGATCCTCGCGATGACATCGCTGTCGGTCTACGGCGTGGTGCTCGCGGGTTGGTCGAGCGGGTCGAACTATCCCCTCCTCGGGGCCGTGCGATCGAGCGCTCAGATGATCTCCTACGAGGTGGGCATGGGCCTCGCCCTCGTGGCGGTGCTGATGTACAGCGGCACGCTCCGCATGAGCGAGCTGATCGCCGCGCAAGACACGGTGTGGAACGTGATCCCGCAGTTCCCCGCCTTCGTGGTCTTCTTGATCGGAGCGATCGCCGAGACGAACCGCCCGCCGTTCGATCTGGCCGAGGCCGAGTCGGAGCTCGTGGCGGGCTTCCACACCGAGTATTCGGGCATCAAGTTCGCGATGTTCTACCTCGGCGAGTACGTGAGCACCGTGACGGTCGCTGCGGTGGCCGTGACGCTGTTCCTCGGAGGATGGCGCGGATGGTGGCCGTTCGACG
Source organism: Actinomycetota bacterium (assembly GCA_029858935.1). Lineage (GTDB taxonomy): Bacteria > Actinomycetota > UBA4738 > UBA4738 > HRBIN12 > JAOUEA01. Next base: position 5,147 of record JAOUEA010000140.1, on the reverse strand, counting down.
GCGCCGTGGCCTGGATCGGACCCCTCCTGTGGTTCGTCCTGAAGATCACGGCCGTGATCTACGTGTTGATCCTGGTGCGCGCGACGCTTCCGCGCATGCGCTACGACAGGTTGATGAACTTCGGCTGGAAGGTCCTGATCCCCTTCGGCCTGGTCTGGGTGATGATCACGGGCGTCGTCGTGGTGCTGCCGCAGGAATACGGCAACCGCGGGCGCTACATCGCGGGAGCCGTGATCGTCGGCGCCGCGGCGCTGGCGACGCTCGTCGCGCCGCTGTTCTCACATCGCCCGGCGTCAGAGGCAGAGCCGGGCGGGCAGCCCGAGGGTCGCGAGGTGCGTGCATGAGCGACCGTCCGGGCGAGGAGCCCACCGTGGAGAAGGCTCCCGATCAGCCGGCTGCGCGCGAGCGGCATCCCGGAGAGCAAGGCGTCTGGGAAGGCGCGCTCGCGATCGGCAAAGGCATGGCTACCGTCTTCAAGCAGACGTTCCGCCCCGACAACACCGAGCGCTACCCCTCGGAGATCGCCCCGATCCCCGAACGATCGCACATCGGCAGGCACCTGCTGAACACGCACGAGGACGGACTCGAGAAGTGCATCGGGTGCGAGCTCTGCGCGTTCGCCTGCCCCGCCGACGCGATCTGGGTCGAAGGCGCCGACAACGACCCCGAGGCGCCGGTCAGCCCAGGAGAGCGGTACGCGAAGGATTACCAGATCAACTACCTCCGCTGCATCATGTGTGGCCTCTGCGTCGAAGCCTGCCCGACCCGCGCGCTCACCTTGACCGACTACTACGAGCTGTCGTTCACGAGCCGGGAGGATGCGATCTGGACCAAGGAGCAGCTGCTCGAGCCGCCGCCTCCCTTCGGCACCGACCCGGTGGATCGGGAGGGCTAGACCACCGTGCCGCTCGACAACGTCGTCTTCTGGGTCTTCGCACCGCTCTCTGTCGCCACGGCGATCGGCATGATCGTCGTGCGCAACGCCGTGCATGCAGCGCTGTTCCTCGTCGTGAATTTCTTCACGATCGCAGTGATGTACCTGTTGCTCGATGCGCCGTTCCTGTTCGCCGTGCAGATCGTCGTATACGCGGGCGCGATCATGGTGTTGTTCCTGTTCGTGATCATGTTGCTCGGCGTCGACCGCGGGGACGCGCCTGGTGAGCGGCTGCTCGGGCAACGCACGACCGCGGTGATCCTCGCCGTCGCGATCGTGGCCGAGCTCGCGACCGCGATCCGCGCGGGCATCGGCTTCACGACCCGAGCCCCCGGCGGCTTCGATGCGGTGAATCCCGGAGGCAATCCCTCAGCGCTGGCGGACGTGCTGTTCCGCGACTACTTCTTCCCCTTCGAGGTCACGTCGATCCTGTTGATCGTCGCCGCGGTCGCCGCGATGGTACTCGCGCTTCGTCGCTCGAAGTCGCTGTCCCAGCGTGAGATCGAGACGCATGCGGGTGACGATCTCGAGGCGTACGGCCTCGCGGCGCCCGGGGCTCCCGGCACGGTGGGGGAGCCATCGCGATGAGGACGCCCGTCGCGTACTTCTTGTTGCTCTCGGCGATCCTGTTCTCCCTCGGAACGGCCTCGGTGCTGCTGCGCCGCAACGCGCTCCGCATCTTCATGGGGGTCGAGCTCCAGCTCAACGCCGTGAACCTGACCCTCGTGGCCTTCTCGCGGATGCACATGGAGCTCGACGGGCAGATCCTCGCGTTCTTCTCGATGGTGGTGGCCGCCGCCGAGGTGGTCGTCGGTCTCGCGATCATCGTGGCGGTGTTCCGACGAACCTCGACCACCGACGTCGACCGAGCGAGCGTGTTGCGCGGATGATCGACCTGATCGGTCTCACGATCGCGGTCCCGCTCGTCGCGTCGGGTGTGAACCTGCTCATCGGGAAGCGGCTCGGACGACGCTCGGGGTGGATCGCCACCGCGGCGATGGCCGTCTCGTTCATCGTGGCGCTCGGTGCGCTGCTCCAGATGTTCTCGCTCCCCGCCGAGGAGCGGACCCAGGTGGTCACGGTGGCCGAGTGGATCCGCGCGGGCGCGGCCGCCGTCTCGCTCGATCTGCGCGTCGACCCCCTTTCGATCACGATGGCGCTGGTCGTCACCGGTGTCGGATCGCTGATCCACCTCTACGCGATCGGTTACATGGATCACGACGAGCGGCCGGGGCGCTTCTTCGGATACATGAACCTGTTCTGCGCGTTCATGCTTGCCCTCGTGCTCGCCAACGACTTCCTGCTCCTGTATCTGGGGTGGGAAGGCGTCGGGCTCTGCTCGTACCTGCTGATCGGGTTCTGGTCCGACCGTCCCGACGCCGCTCGCGCCGCGAAGAAGGCATTCATCACGACGCGCATCGGCGACGTGCTGCTGATGCTCGGCCTGTTCGTGATGTGGGTGCACTTCGGGTCGTTCGATTTCGACGTCGTGCTCGGTCACGAAGGATCGCTGCCCGAGATCGCTGCGGGCACCGCGACGGCGATCTCGTTGCTGCTCCTGGGCGGAGCGGTTGGCAAGTCGGCACAGCTGCCCCTGCACGTATGGTTGCCAGACGCGATGGCGGGCCCCACGCCCGTGTCGGCGCTGATCCACGCCGCGACGATGGTGACAGCGGGTGTCTACCTCGTGGTGCGTGCGCACGCGCTGTTCGAGATCTCCGACGTTGCGCTCGCGGTCGTGGCCGTTGTGGGACTCGCCGGCGCCCTGTACGGGGGGTTCTCCTCGCTGGGCCAGTACGACATGAAGCGTGCGCTCGCGTACTCGACGATGTCGCAGCTCGGGTTCATGTTCCTGGCCGCCGGGCTGGGGTTCTATCCCACCGCGATCGCGTTGTTGGTCGCCCATGCCTTCTACAAGGCTCTGCTGTTCCTGACCTCGGGCAACGTGATGCATGGACTGCACGACGAGGTCGACGTCCGCCGTCTCGGCGGTCTTCGGCACGACATGCCGTGGACCGCGGCGCTGTTCGGAGCCGGGGCGCTCGCACTCTCGGGTCTCCCACCGTTCAGCGGGTTCTTCACGAAGGACGTGATCCTCGACCTCGCCAGCCGCGACGGCGCGACCTGGGCCTTCGTGTTGGGGTCTCTCGGCGCGATGGTCTCGGCGTGGTACATCGCCCGGCTCTACTTCACGGCGTTCATCGGTGAGCGACGGTACGAGGGCTCTGCCCACGAAGCGTCCGCGCTGATGCGGACTCCTCTCGTCGTGCTCGCGGTCGGAGCGCTGTTCGCCGGCATCGGCCTGGAGCTCACGCCGGAGGGAACGTTGCCCATGTTCCTCGAACCTGTGCTCGGCCACGTCGTGGAAGGCGACGCCGGGCCTTCGACCCAGGTGCTCATGGTGCTCGCCGTGGTCGTGACCTTGATCGGTATCGGCATCGCCTGGCGCTTGTACCGACCGGCCAACCAGGAGCGCTGGGTTTCGTTCCCTGAGCGCGAGCCCGGCATGGCAGGTGTGCTCGCGCACGGCTTCTACATCGACGGCCTCTACGCATGGATCGTCGCCAACGTAGGTCTGCGGGGGGCCGCCGCCCTCGCTTGGTTCGACCGCACGGTGGTCGACGGCGCCGTCAACGGGGTCGGGACGCTGGCCACCCGAGCCTCGGGGCTCGCCCCGATCTGGCAATCGGGCAAGGTGCGCCGATACGCCCTGTCGTTCATGGCCGGCGGCGTGGCGCTGCTCCTCTACGCGGCGGTGAAGATCTAGATGCGCACGACGCCCTGGCTCACCCTTGTGATCGCGGCCCCGCTCGCGGGCCTTCCGGTGCTGGTGCTATGGCGCTCGATCTCCGATGAGGCGGCCCGGTGGGTCGGACTCGGGGCGACGCTCATCGCATTCGCGGTCTCGGTCGGCATGCTCGCGAACTTCGAGATCGGCGAGGCCGGCTTCCAGATGGTCTCGAAGCACCCCTGGGTCGAGTCGGCTGGGCTCTCATGGTTCGTGGGCGTCGACGGCTTCTCGATCTGGCTCGTGATGGTGACCACGTTCATGTTCCCGATCGCGGTCGCCGCCTCGTGGAAGGTCGACCACCAAGTGCGTCGATACATGGCGATGTCGCTGTTCCTCGAGACGGTGATCATCGGGGCATTCCTGTCGTTGGACCTGCTGCTGTTCTTCCTCTTCTTCGAGGCCCTGCTGTTCCCGATGTACTTCATCATCGGGGTGTGGGGATCTAAGCGGCGCGTCTACGCGGCGACGAAGTTCCTGCTATACACGATGTTCGGCTCGGCGTTCCTGCTCGTCGGCATCCTCTATCTCTACATCGAAGCGGGGAACCAACTCGGCACGGCGACGTTCGATCTCACGGCCCTCGAGCAGCTGCAGCTGTCGACGGGCGTGGGCCGGTGGCTGTTCCTCGCCTTCTTCGTGGGATTCGCGGTGAAGGTGCCCGTCTGGCCACTGCACACGTGGCTGCCCGACGCCCACACCGAAGCGCCCACGAAAGGATCGATCGTGCTGGCCGCGATCCTGCTGAAGACCGGGCCTTACGGCATGCTGCGATTCAACCTCGACCTGTTCCCGGAGGCGTCGCGGTACTTCGCCGACGCGATCATGGTGCTGGCGGTCATCGGCATCCTCTACGGGGCCGTCGTCGCGATGATGCAGACCGATATCAAGCGGCTGATCGCCTATTCGTCGGTGAGCCACATGGGGTTGATCGTGCTCGGCATCTTCGCGTTCTCGGCCGAGTCGATGGACGGCGCGGTGCTGCAGATGGTGAACCACGGGCTCAGCACAGGCATGCTGTTCCTGGTCTTCGGCATGCTCTATGAACGCACCCACACGCGGGAGATCGCCGAACTCGGCGGCATCGTGCAGGTGACGCCGTGGCTCGCTGGCGCCTACGTCGTGGCGATGCTCTCATCGATCGGGCTGCCCGGACTCAACAACTTCGTCGGTGAGTTCCTCGTCCTGCTGGGCACGTTCTCGGTCGACCGGGTGCTGGCCTCGATCGCGATCGTCGGCGTGATCCTCTCTGCGATCTACATGCTGTGGTCCTACCAGCGCACCTTCCAGGGCTCGCTGAAGGAGCGGTGGGGCTCGCTCCCTGACCTGTCCTGGCGCGAGGGTGCGATCGTGGCGCCGATCGTCGTCGCGATGCTGTGGATCGGCCTGCACCCGGCCCCGGTACTCGAGCGGATGCGACCGACG
>JAOUEA010000139.1 GCA_029858935.1 Actinomycetota bacterium | reverse complement strand
GAGCTCCCCAGCGGGTTCGTGCACGACATCGAACACTGGAAGACCCGCAGCGGCACCGTGAAGGTGAACCTCGCGATCGACCGGCTCCCGACGTTCACGGCCGACCCCGACTTCGACCCCGAGATCCACGGCGGCGCGATCGAGTTGCTCGACGACGTCGAGCAACTGGAACAGGCGTATCAGCAGGCCCGGTTCGGCGAGGCCGCGACCAGGCCCTTCAGCGATACCGAGATCCCGACCGTGGTCGATCGAACGCTCGCTCCCGAGGGCATCCACACCGTCTCGATGTTCACGCAGTGGTGCCCGGCCGACTGGGCCGACGACGAGGACGATCACACACAGGAGCTCGACGCCTACGCCGACCGCCTGATCGATCACATGGACGAGGTCGCTCCCGGCTTCCGCGACAGCGTGCTCGCGCGACAGATCATCGGACCCAAGCAGATGCAGCAGGAGTGGGATCTGATCGGCGGGAACATCTTCCACGGCGAGCTGACCGTCGATCAGCTGTTCCACATGCGACCGGCCGTCGGGTACGCCGACTATCGAACGCCGATCGACGGGCTCTACCAAGCGTCGAGCGCGACCCACGCGGGTGGCGGCGTGACCGGGCTCCCAGGACACCACTGCGTCCGCGAGATCCTGAAGGACAAGAAGCGGAGGAAGCGAGCCTAGTTCCTGCGGTCGCTCGGCCCCGGCGGGGCACCGAGGCCTCATCGTGGATCGGCCCGGCGCGGTGCATCTCACCGCTCGACGCTAGGGTTCCACGTGTCGGCTGAGGCCGTCGGGAGGCGTCATGACGGGGCCGGATCGACCTGCCGCCAACGGAGCTTCGCGCCGGTCTGCGACGTCGTGGATGCCGGGGCTGCGTGCGCTGCTCGAGTACCAGACGTCGTGGTGGCGATCCGACCTGTTCGCGGGAGCGGTGCTGGCGGCGTTCCTCGTGCCGGTCGGCATGGGGTATGCGGAGGCCGCCGGCCTGCCGGTGATCACCGGCCTCTACGCGACGATCGTGCCGCTCGTCGCCTATGCCGTCTTCGGCCCGTCGCGGGTGATGGTGCTCGGACCGGACTCCTCGCTCGCCCCCGTGATCGCGGCGGTCGTGGTCGGCGTTTCCCTCGACCCGCAGACCTCGGCCATCGCGGTCGCCGGGCTGCTTGCCGTGATCTCCGGAACGGTGATCGCGCTCACGGGCCTCTTCCGACTGGGATTCGTGACCGAGCTGCTGTCTCGCCCCGCGCGGCTCGGCTACCTCGCCGGCATCGGGCTCACGGTCGTGATCGGACAGGTCCCCAAGATGCTCGGGTTCTCGATCGGCGCCGACCATCTGCTCGAGCAGACCCGTGAGATCGCCGACGCGGTCGTGGCGGGCGCCACCGACCCCCCGACCCTCGCGGTCAGCGTGGCGACCCTCGCGGTGCTCCTCGCGTTCCGCTGGTGGGCCCCACGGTTCCCCGGAACCCTGCTCGTGGTCCTCGGAGGGATCGCCGTGGTGGCACTGCTCGAGCTTTCGATCGACACGGTCGGCGCGCTCCCGCAGGGCCTGCCGGCCTTCGCCCTGCCGAGCGTGCCGCTCGAGGTCGTCCCCGAGCTGATCGCGGCCGCATTCGCCATCTCCCTCGTGGCCGTTGCCGACACGAGCGTGCTGTCGCAGTCGCTCGCGGCCCGGCGCAAGGACGAGGTCGACCCCGACCACGAGCTCGTCGCGCTCGGGGTGGCCAACGTCGCGACCGGGATCTTCCAGGGGTTCCCGATCTCGGCCAGCGCCTCACGCACGCCGGTGGCGATCGCGGCCGGTGCTCGCACGCAGGTGACCCCGCTCGTCGGCGCCGCGGCCGTGGCGTTGATGTTGATCGGTGCTCCCGGCCTTCTCCGCAACCTGCCGCAGGCGGTGCTCGGTGCGGTGGTCGTGATGGCGGCCGCCCGACTCGTGGACCCGAGTGAGATCCGCCGGCTGTGGCGCATCAGGCGAACCGAGTTCGCACTCTGGGCCGCGGCGTTCCTCGGGGTCGCGCTGCTCGGTGTGCTCGCGGGTGTGTTCGTGGCGATCGTGCTCTCGCTCGTCGACTTCGTGCAGCGATCGTGGCGGCCGCACGGCGCGACGCTCGTGCGCGTCGACGAGCTCAAGGGCTATCACGACGGGGATCGACACCCCGAGGGCCGATCGATCCCCGGTCTGCTCCTCTATCGGTTCGACGCTCCGCTGTTCTTCGCGAACGCGTCCTACTTCCGGCGTGAGGTGCGGGCCCGACTTGCGGCCGGCCCCGAGCCGATCGCGTGGGTCGTCGTCGCCGCTGAGCCGATCACCGACATCGACACGACCGCGGCGGACATGCTCGAAGAGCTCCTCGATGAGCTCGACGCAGGCGGCATCGTCCTGGCGTTCGCGGAGATGAAGGGCCCGGTCAAGGATCGCCTCCGTGACTACGGGCTCTTCGACCGGATCGGCGGGGATCGGTTCTACCCCACGATGGGCACCGCCGTCGACGGTTACATCGAAGCGAGCGGAACCGAGTGGGTCGACTGGGAAGAACGAGCTCCGGACTCCTAGGTCGTTCGGCCTATGCGCGAAGAACCGTCGAAGGACCTATGTGGAACCACCCCTCCGCTACCCGAAAACAGGTAACGAAGCGTCCCCGAACCTCGGGAGGGGTGAGCGTCATGCGACAGTGGGAATTGATCGGCATCACGGACACGGTGCAACTACCGCAGGCACCACCGCCTCCGCGCTCGCGGTTCTCGAACGCGGAGACGATCGGGGTGGCCGCCGACGGGCGCCCCGTGTTCTTCTGGAGCACCGACACCGCGCTGCGAGTTCGCACGGTGACGGGTGCGGCGACCGAAGTGGTCGGCATGCCGCGCTCGAAGGTCGAAGGTCGCGACCTGATCGCGGTCTTCGGCATGGAAGGCCCCAACCTCGCGCTGCTCGATGCGCATGTGGCCGCCCTCAACGGTGAGACCGCCTCGTTCACGCTCGAAGGAGCGCGCGCGACGGTCCGCTGCGAGGTCGCGCCGACCCATGATGCACTCGATCGCGTGATCGGGACCTTCTGCCTGGCGACGAAGGTGGAACAGGTGGACCTGCGAGAGGTCCTCGAACCTGCCGCCGTCGCCTGATCGCCCCAAACGTCTTCGGCGTCCGACTGCCCGTCCGGCGCCGGAGGCGAACCGGGATCGGCCAGCCTGCCGCGTCAGTCCCGGAACGACGCCGCGGCCCCGAGGATCTTCTCCGTCTCCTCGGGGCCGTGCGTCGTGCTGAGGGTCCACAGCTCGTAGCCCGACGGTGGCAGCGCCACACCGTTGGCGAGCATGTGGTGGAAGAACCGCCCGTAGCGCTCGTGGTCGGCAGCGCGTGCTCCGTCGAAGTCGATGACCGGATGGTCGGCGAAGAAGACACTGAACAGCGACCCGGCACGATCGATCGTGACCGGCAACCCGGCTGCTTCGAACCCCGATTCGAGCCCGCCGATGAGCACATCGGCGGTTGCCTCGAGTCCCGGGTAGGGGTCCTCGATGCGGGCGAGGTCGAGTGCGGCGATGCCCGCGGCGACCGCGACCGGGTTCCCGCTCAGCGTTCCCGCCTGGTAGATCGGTCCCTCGGGTGCGAGCTTCGACATCAGGTCGGCGCGTCCGCCGAAGGCTGCGCACGGGAACCCGCCCCCCATGATCTTGCCGAGCGCCGTGAGATCGGGCGTGACGTCGAAGTACGCCTGAGCCCCTCCGTAGGCGATGCGGAACCCGGTGATCACCTCGTCGAACAGCAGCAGCGCACCGGAGCGATCGCAGAGCTCGCGGAGCCCTTCGAGGAACCCGGTCGCGGGCGCGACCACGCCCATGTTCGCGGCGACGGGCTCGACGGCGACCACGGCCACCTCGTCGCCGCGTTCGGCGAAGATCTTCCCGACGGCGTCGAGGTCGTTGAACGGCGCGGTGAGGGTGTCGCGGGCCGCGCCCTCGGTCACGCCGGGCGACGAAGGGATCCCGAGCGTCGCGAGGCCGCTGCCGGCGCCCTTGGCGAGCAACGAGTCCGAGTGGCCGTGGTAGCAGCCCTCGAACTTCACGACGAGGTCTCGCCGGGTCGCGCCTCTCGCGAGCCGGATCGCGCTCATCGCGGCTTCCGTGCCGCTGTTCACCAGGCGCACCCGGTCGATGCCCGGCACGGCCTCGACGAGGCGCTCGGCCAGCTCGACTTCACCCGGCGTCGGGGCGCCGAACGACGTGCCGCGCGCGGCGGCGGCGCTGGCTGCCTCGACGATCTCCGCGCGCGCGTGCCCGAACAGCAGCGCTCCCCACGATTGCACGAGGTCGACGTAGCGGTTCCCATCGACGTCGATCAGGTACGCGCCCTCGCCCCGCTCGATGAACACCGGGGTGCCGCCCACCGAACCGAACGCACGAACGGGGGAGTCGACGCCGCCCGGGATCACCACCTTTGCCCGTCCGAACAGGGCTTCCGATCTGCTCATCCGTCGGCGCGGACCCACGCCGCCGCGTCCTTGGCGTGGTAGGTCAGGATCATGTCGGCTCCGGCTCGTCGGATCGACGTGAGGATCTCGAGCACGCTCCGTCGTTCGTCGAGCCATCCGTTCGCGGCGGCGGCCTTCACCATCGCGTATTCGCCGCTCACGTGGTAGGCAGCCACCGGAACCCCCGTGTCCCGCTTCGAGCGATGCACCAGGTCGAGGTAGGGCACCGCAGGCTTCACCATCACGATGTCGGCACCCTCGTCGATGTCGGCACGGATCTCGCGCATCGACTCGTCGGCGTTGGCGGGGTCCTGCTGGTACCCGCTGCGGTCGCCGAACCGAGGAGCGCCCTCGGCTGCTTCGCGGAACGGCCCGTACAACGCGCTCGCGAACTTCGCCGCGTACGCCATGATCACGGCATCGGCGTGGCCGGCTTCCTCGAGCGTTCCGCGGATGGCCGCGACCTGGCCGTCCATCATGCCGCTTGGCGCGATCACATGGGCTCCGGCTTCGGCTTGAGCGAGCGCGATGCGCCGGTACCGCTCGAGGGTCGCGTCGTTGTCGACCTCGTTGCGATCGTTCAGCACGCCGCAGTGCCCGTGATCGGTGTACTCGTCGAGGCAGAGGTCGCTCATCACGACCGCGTCGTCGCCGAACTCCCCACGGAGTGCTGCGATCGCCTTCTGACCCACGCCGTTGGCGCTCCACGCCTCGGATCCTTCGGCGTCCTTCGTCGCCGGCACGCCGAAGAGCATGAAGGCGCGCACGCCGGCCTCCGCGATCTCGACAGCCTCCTTGCGAAGCGATTCGATCGTGTGCTGGAACTGTCCGGGCATCGACGAGATCGCTGCCGGCTCGTCGATGCCTTCCTTGCAGAACAGCGGCATGATGAGATCGTCTGTGTGCAGCCGGGTCTCTCGCACGAGCGCCCGCAAGGCAGGTGTTCGCCGCAGACGCCGGGGCCGATGCTCGGGGAAGGCCATGACGGCAAGGGTACCGGTCGGCGATGCGTGCGGGGAAGCGTTCCCCCGATGGCGGAGGGCCAACGGCGGTAGCGTCTCGGCATGGAACCGAAGAAGCGATGGGACGGATACACGTCGTTCTCCTACCTCGTGCCCGGCGAGGACTTCGAGGCGTTCGCGCTGGCGAGGCAGATCGACCGCGTCGAGCCCTTCGTCTATCCCCTCGATGACGAGCAGGAGCTCAGAGCACAGCGCCTCTGGCGCGACTCGGTGTGCATCTCGCTCCACGACCACGGCGGCATCATGCCCGCCGACCTCGGGGAGAACGAGGCGTACATCCGTCAGGGCCGCGAGTTCTACGGGTACGAGGGGCTCGCGGCCTCGGGCCTCGACGCGATCTTCGAGAACTTCCTCGACGGCACCTCGTCGATCACCTCGATGCACGGGTGGAAGTGGACCGACGTCATCCACGACCTGGGCATGCATCTCGCCGACGTGGCGCACCAGAAGCTCGTCGTCGTGGGAAGGACCGCTTCAGACATCGTCGACGCGCATGCCTCGGGACGGATCGCGATGATTCCTTGCCTCGAGGGCGCAGCGCCGATCGAGAACGAGCTCGATCGTCTCGACGTGCTGTACGGGCTGGGGATCCGCATGATCGGGGTCGCCTACAGCGAGTCGAACCAGCTCGGTGGTGGCGTCAAGGATCCCGGCGACGGAGGGCTCACGGCCTTCGGCCTGAAGGCGATCACGCGCATGAACCGGCTGGGGAT
>JAOUEA010000138.1 GCA_029858935.1 Actinomycetota bacterium | reverse complement strand
GTTGAGCTTGCCGATCGAGATGTGCTCGGGCCGCAGGCGGCCATCGTCCTTCATGCGCCCGAGATGGTAGGCAAGCAGCGTGCCCTTCTCGATCTCCAACGCCATGTCGGCGAGCTTCTTCTGCGTGAGCTGGAAGGCCGCGATCGGCTTGCCGAACTGCACGCGCTCCTTCGCGTACTCGAGTGCGGTCTGAAAGCAGGCGCGCGCGGCTCCCATCACGCCCCAGACGATGCCGAAACGGGCCTCGTTCAGACAGGAGAGCGGGCCCTTGAGTCCCTCGACGCCCGGCAGCACCGCGTCCGCAGGAAGCCGCACGTCGTCCATCACGAGCTCGCTCGTCACGCTCGCGCGCAGGGACATCTTCTTGTGGATGTCGGGTGCGCTGAACCCGGGTGCATCGCAGGGCACCACGAATCCGCGAACGCCCTCGTCGGTGTTGGCCCACACGATCGCGACGTCGCTCACACTTCCGTTCGTGATCCACATCTTCGTGCCCGACAGGATCCAGTCGTCGCCGTCGCGACGCGCGAACGTGCGCATCGATCCCGGATCGCTGCCAGAATCGGGCTCGCTCAGGCCGAAACACCCGATCGCGTCGCCGCTGGTGAGCCGCGGCAGCCACTGGGCCTGCTGCTCGTCGCTCCCGAACGCGTGGATGGCGAACATCGCGAGTGCGCTCGTCACAGAGACGAACGAACGCAGACCGGAGTCTCCGGCTTCCAGCTCGAGCTCGACGAGCCCGTAGCCGACGGCATTCAGGCCCAGCGTGCCTTCGGTCTTGAGCTGCATGCCGAGGAAGCCCATCTCGCCGAGCTCCTTGGCCAACTCGCGCGCAGGGAACTCAGCACGTTCGTACCAGTCCTCGACCTCGGGCAGGATGCGCCCTCGCACCCATTCCCTCGCCGTGTCGCGCACCGCCCGTTCGTCGGCAGTGAGCAGATGGTCGATATCGAGCATGTCGTAGGGGTCGATCGCGGCACTCATGCAGCGACGGTAGCACCTAGAATCGCCGGTCATGGACCCGGTGCTGCTCGTGCGATGCGACCCGGAAGAGACGTTCGGGGTCGCGCCATCGGCGCTCGGAGCCGCCGGGGTTCCGATCGCGGTCTGGGAGGCGCTCGACGGCGAGCCGCGCCCGCCGCTCGACCGCATGTCGGGCGTCGTGCTCTTCGGGAGCTCGCACAACATCGAGCACAGCGATGACCAGCCCTTCATCAAGGAGGCGTGCGAGCTCACGCTGGATGCGATCGACCGGTCGCTGCCCTACCTGGGCATCTGCTTCGGCGCTCAGCTGCTCGCGTGGTCGCTCGACGCGCCGGTACTGAAAGCGCCGGTACGCGAGATCGGCTACGAGCCGATCAGGCCGACACGGGAGGCCGCCACAGACCCGCTCGTCGGCCACTACGCCGACGGCGATCGCGTCTTCCAGTGGCACATGGACACATACGAGTTGCCCGTGGGGGCGACCTTGATCGCGGCCGGCGACCTCGTCCACAATCAGGCCTTCCGCGTCGGTGAACGCGCGTGGGGCATCCAGTGGCACCTCGACGTCGACCGGCCCGAGGTCGACCTCTGGCTCGGATCCTTCGAGCAGGATCCGGGACACGATCTCCAGTCGATGTGGGGCAAGACGGCCGATGCCGGCCGCGCCGAGGCGGACCGGCTGCACCCGCTACACGAGTGGAAGGGTCGAGAGACGTTCGCGCGGTTCGCCCTGTTGGCTGCGTCGACACGATGACGGTCGGATCGGGAGTTCACGCCGGGGAGTACCGACCGCTGGTCGCGGTCGTCGCATATCACCTCGGGAACGACCGGGTCAGCCGATGGCCCGACGGCGGGTACGGGGTGCCGGCCCCCTACATCGAGGCGCTGCGTCGTGCAGGCGCGCGAACCGCGATCGTCTCCCCCGGCGAACCCGCCACGCCCGAGGAGACGCTCGATGCCTACGACGGACTGCTGCTCGTCGGCGGTGGCGACGTCGATCCGGCCCGCTACGGTGCCGAAGCCGACGTCGAACACAACTACGGGGTCGAGTCCGATCGCGACGAGTTTGAGGTGGCGTTGCTCCGTGCCGCCGAGCGCTCGGCGGTCCCCACGCTCTGCATCTGCCGCGGCATGCAGGTGATGAACGTCGCCTACGGCGGCACGCTGCATCAGCACCTGCCCGACCTGCCGACCATGCTCGAGCACGGTGTTCCCCTCGACGACACGACGACGCTGCACCTGGTGTCACCGGTACCTGACTCGTACCTGGCCGCGATGACGAAGTCGGGCGACCTCGAGTGTTCGTCGCACCACCACCAGGGCGTGGACTCGATCGGCGAGCGCCTGCGGGTCAGCGGGCACAGCCCCGACGGGCTGGTGGAGGCGATCGAGCTCGACATCGAGATGACGGCCAACCCCGCCCTGCAGCCGTGGATCGTCGGGGTGCAGTGGCACCCCGAGGAGACCGCCGAGCGCGATCCGGCCCAGCAGTCGCTGTTCGACGCACTCGTGCTGCTTGCACGGCTCCGCGGCGTGCGCGCCAAGCCCGGCGAACCCGAGGGGAGAAGTCGCGACTTCCGGATCGTTGCCCCCGATCCGGCCTGGCCCGAACGATTCGACGAGGAAGCCTCTCGTATCGTCGCCTCGCTGCCCGAGGGTCTGGTGACACGCATCGACCACGTCGGATCGACCTCCATCACGGGACTCGTGGCCAAACCGATCGTCGACATCCAGCTCTCCCTGCGCGCCATGTCGCCGCGTGACCGGTACGTGGATCCCCTCGTGGACCTGGGTTACCGGTGGGTGCTCGACCCGTGGGACGTGGAACACGAGTTCTTCAGCCGGGACATCGACGGCGAGCGATCGTTCCACGTGCACGTGTGTGCAGCCGGGTCGCACTGGGAACGCCGTCACCTCCTGTTCCGGGACTGGCTGCGGTCGCACCCCGCCGATGCAGCCGCATACGGCGAACTCAAGCGCGAGCTCGCTGAGGCGCACCCCAAGGATTCGCTCAGTTACACCGAGGCCAAGTCCGTCTTCATCTCCGGCATCGTCGAGCGTGCCCAGGAAAAGCATTTCGCCACGCCCGCTCGGCGAGGTCAAGGAACCGCAAGCGCGGACTAGCGAATGTGGGCTGGTTCCTGCATAATCCGCGGGATCGCGGGGGGAGAACCGAACGTCATGCTCGCTGAAGTGACCTTGAGCGACCAACCGTCTGGCCGCACGCATCGATCGTGGGTGTCAGCGACCGCGTGACGCACATCTCCGCGACGCTGTTCGGCGCCCCGCTGCCCGTCGGGGGCACCATCGGCGTGTGCGCGCCGAGCGGCCCGTTCTACAACCGCAGCGACATCGAGCGCCCCGTGGAATGGTGGCGGGACCGCGGATTCAGGGTGAAGCTGAGCGCCGGGGTCTGGGCTCAGGACGACTACGTCGCCGGCACGGCCGAACAGCGAGCGGCCGATCTGAACGCTCTGTTCGCCGATCCCGACGTCGACGTGATCCAGGTGCTTTGGGGCGGAACGGGTGCGATGCAGGTGCTGCCGCACCTCGATTACGAACTGATCGCGGCGAACCCGAAGGCGCTCATGGGCTATTCCGACATCACGAACCTGCACATCGCGATCCGCCAGAGCACCGGCCTGGCCACGCTGCACGGCCCCGGACTCGGCTCGATGGGCATCCCGGAGCGCACCGCCTTCACCTGGGATTCCGCGCTCGACGCCTTCATGAAGGGCGGATCGGGCGCGGTGCCCCGCGACCCCGACGATCCGTACGTTCGGTCGATCGCGCCGGGACGAGCAGGTGGTCCGCTGGTCGGTGGGAATCTATTCACCTTCGTTCACCTGCTCGGCACGCCGTGGGACCCTGTGTTCGACGGGTGCATCCTGTTGCTCGAGGAAGTCGACACGCCTGCCTACGTGATCGAGGTGCATCTCGATCAGCTTCGGCTTGCCGGCAAGCTCGATGAGGTCGCAGGCGTGGTGGTCGCAGAGATGAAGGGGTGTGACTGGACCGAAGAGAAACCGGAGGCTCCCAGGAATCGCTCGCTCGAGGATGTGCTGGAGCGCCATCTAGCGCCCCTGGGGGTGCCGGTGCTATACAAGCTGCCGTTGGGGCACGGGAAGCATCTCGCCACCGTGCCACTGGGAGTGCACGCGACGCTGGATGCCGACGCCCGCTCACTGCTGGTCGATGAACCCGGAGTCGTCGCAACAACGTAGAGCAGGTAGGACACTGAGGAAGGAGACCTCATGAGACTGACCCGAGGAAGGGTCTCCCTGACGGCGCTACTTGGGGCAGCGTTAGTCATGGGGGCGGTCGCGCCGGTGTTCGCGCAGACCTCGACCCCGAGCACGACGGACGAGAAGGTCGTCTTCAACGTCGGGGTGGACTCCGACATCACGAGCTTGAACCCCTACAACCTCTGCTGCGGACCCGACTACGAGTACCTGACGCTCGTCTACAACATCGGGATCGGCTTCGCGGACGACCTCTCTCCTGCGCCGCAGCTCGTGACGGAGTGGACGCCGAGCGAGGACCACATGACGTGGACGCTCAAGGTGCGCGACGATGCCGTCTGGCACGACGGCCAGCCTGTCACCGCCGACGACATCGCGTTCTCGTTCGCGTTGGTCGCCGACAACGCGATGCCCTTCTACAAGGACTACTTGCCGTTCGAGCCCACGTTCACGGTCGTCGACGACACGACGATCGAATGGGTGAGCACGAAGCCGACATTCGCTCCGGAGGTTCCACCGTACATCCCGATCGTTCCCGAGCACATCTGGAGCGAGCTCGTGACGCCGGGTGATGCCAAGGAAACGAAGAAGACCGTCAAGGAGTTCAAGAACAACCCACCGATCGGATCGGGTCCATTCCGATTCGTCGAGTGGGAGAAGGGTCAGTACCTTCGTCTCGAAGCCAACCCTGACTACTGGGGCGGTACACCGGCCTCGATCGATGAGCTGTACCTGCGTGTCTACTCGAGCCAGGAAGCGATGGCCCAGGCGCTGCGTCAGGGCGAGATCGACTTCGCCGACGGGTTGACCCCGTCATTGTTCAATACGCTCGCGAGCGACCCGGCGATCAAGACCCACGTCGCCGACGGCGGCTGTTGGGGCAACATCGCCTTCAACTTCGGGGGCCAGGGGGACCAAGAGACACACCACCCGGCCATCGAGGACGTGACCGTGCGCCAAGCGGTGGCCACCGGAATCGACAAGCAGGCCATCGTGGACAAGGTCTACCAGGGCACCGCGACGATCGGCGACAGCATCCTGATGCCGGGTTCCAACGGGTTCTGGTACCACGATATCCCGGCCGAACTCGAGTTCGCCTACGACCCGGCGAAGGCGAACCAGATGCTCGATGATGCCGGCTACCTCGACACCGATGGTGACGGGGTTCGCGAGATGCCGGATGGATCCAACCCGCTGATCTGGGAGTTCATGACGATCAGCGACGTGAACGGTTCGGTCGACACTGGCAAGCTGCTCAAGAGCTATATGGCCGACATCGGCATCAAGGTTGAATTCATCACCGTCAACACGAACAAGGCCTATGACCTCTGGTACACAGGCGAGTGGGACGTCTATGTCTGGGATTGGTGCCCCGACCCCGACCCCGACTTCATGTTGTCGGTGTTCAGTACCGATCAGTGTCTCGGCTGGAGCGACGGCTGCTACTCGAACCCCGAGTACGACGCCCTCTACGAGGAGCAGAAGACCCTGCTCGACCGTGACGAGCGCAAGGCCACGATCGACCAGATGCAGGAGATGATCGCCGAGGAGCTGCCGGCCGTGGTGCTCAACTATTGGTCGGATCTTCAGG
Source organism: Actinomycetota bacterium (assembly GCA_029858935.1). Lineage (GTDB taxonomy): Bacteria > Actinomycetota > UBA4738 > UBA4738 > HRBIN12 > JAOUEA01. The sequence continues at coordinate 400 of JAOUEA010000138.1, read as the reverse complement.
CCTACCGTGCAGACCGATTCGAGGGATACGTGCTCTCGCCGGCGGTCGACAACGGCTTGCTCCTCTTCGGCTGGAACAACGAGTCCTACATGAACCTGGTGCCCGTGAGCGATGAGGCCGCGGCCGAAGTTGCGGCAGCCTCGAGCACCGGGATCCCCACGTGGGTGTGGGCCGCGATCCTCGTCGGGGTGGTCGTGATCGTCGGCGCGATCGTGATGTCGCGCCGCAAGCGCGGCGCCGACGACGAAGACATCTAGCCGTACGACAACGCGAAGGGGGGGCGGAGACCAGGGATGGGATCGCGACGGTATCTTCTACGGAAGATCGTTCAGGCGATCGGCACCCTGGTCTTCGTCCTCACCTTCAACTTCTTCCTCTTTCGGGTCATGCCGAGCGACCC
>JAOUEA010000137.1 GCA_029858935.1 Actinomycetota bacterium | reverse complement strand
CGACCGGCGAGTGCGTCGCCGCAGAGGACTGCTTCTCGAGGGCTGACCCTCACGAGGAGTGCTGACCTCAGGCTTCCACCGAAGGATGAGTTTGCGGCACGAGCTCTCCAACCTGGAACTCTTCCGACTCATCGCCGTCGACCCGAAAGACGGGATCGAAGCCGACGACCCGAAGGTCGTCCGCTTCTCGCGCGATCCCCGTTCGTTCCGACATCGCAAGGACCGGGTGATGCGTGGCACGCGACCACGCTCGGATCAGCGGCAGTTCGGCAGGCTGATAGTGGCACCAGATCGCGTGCCCACGGGCCATGTCAAGTCCGGTCGTGTCTCGAAGGCCGACATCGTTGGGATCGGCGTGATCCGCAGTGCCGATATCGCGGCCCAGAAGGATCGCCCCCGCGCTGCCTCCATAGATCACTCCTCCATCACGAACGAAATCCATGAGGGCCACCCCAGCACCAGCCCGTCGGACGCTCGCGAGGAGGGAGAAGGTGTTGCCACCGCCGATGTAGACGCCCGGGTAGGAGCCGAGGGCCACACCCGCCATCTCATCGAGCGAACGCCACATCTCGATGTCGCGGATCCCCAGCGGGCCGTAGATCGACGTGAACCATTGCAGGCTGTCCTCAGGAGGCGAGTCGGACGCGAATGGCCAATACAGGACGGTACCGGGATCGACCCATCGCGCGAACAGCTCGTCCAGCGGAGCAGAGTCGGACGCCCCTCCACCCCCGGCGAAGATGAGCCGCACCCTACCGCTCGATACGGGAACGGATGCCGACGCACATGCGGTACTCGGCGATCGATCAGCCCTCCTCGTAGACGGCGACGAAACGCCGGTAGTTGTTCGCGATCTGCGCCACCGCTTCGTCCCGAGGCATCGCCCCGTCCACGTAGAACTTCAGCGGGTTCCACCAGATCGATCGGCCGATCGCGAAGCCCTGGTACCCAGGAACGCCGCGTGCGGCCCGCAACCAGCCGTCGACCGCGGCGTCGTCGGCGCCACGGCCGAGCACGACGCACCCCACGCCGTCGCGTCCGCCGATCCGGCACTGCTCGGCGATCTCCGCGCACTTGGCCGGGTCGTCGATGCCCTCGATCTTCCAGATGTCGGGCTCGATACCTGTCTCCTGCAGCTCGGCGATCGCGACCTTCATCAGATGAGGACGGATCTCTCGGTCGTATCGAAGCTCGTCGTTTCCGGCAGCCTCCAGCTGATGCGGCTCGGCAGGCACGAGCAGCTCGAACAGGAACCTGCGCCCCGTGTGATGCAGCCACTCCGACAGCTGCTTGAGCCGAAGGGACTGGCGCGCGTTCATCGCACCGTCTCCCTCGGGGTTGTAGCGCACCAGCACCTTGGTGAACGTGGGGTCGAACGCCTCGATGTGCGCGCCGAACTCCTCGCCGTATTCGAAGTCGAACTCGTTCTGTCCCGACTTCTCCGCGGGCATCGCGAGCACCATGCCCGCCTGTTTGGCGTCCATCGCCACCTGCGTGCCGAACTGCTCGTCGACCAGCACGCCGGCCGCCGATGCGTCGAGCCCGACGCTGAGCGCCCGCTGCGCTCCGTCGAAGATCACGCGTTTGGCGTCGATGATGCGCTCGGCCTCTGCGGGGCCGGGCACTCCGTCGATGCCGAAGAACCTCCGCTGGAACGACCCGCGATGGTCGAACGCCAGGATGAACAGGGTTCCCTCGTAGCCGAGCGTCATCGTCGTCTCCTCACATGCCTCGGTCCTCCGATGCCGGGCATGCTACCCATCCTCAGCCTCGTCACTCCTGCTCGAAGTCGTCGACCGGCATGAGCAGCTCGACCGGCACCGGCGCGGCCGCGTCTTTGAATCTCAGGCCGTCATCGGGCGAGCAGATCACGAAGCCGTAATGGATCGGCACGGCCACCGCGGGACCGATCTGCTTCGCGAGGCCCGCTGCTGCCCGCCAATCCATCGTGAAATGCCCGCCGATCGGCAGGAACGTGACGTCTGCGCGCACATCGTCGAGCTCGGGTGCGTGATCGGTGTCGCCCGCGTGGTAGTACGACGTGCCGCCGAGCTCGACGATGTAGCCCACCCAGTCGTTGGCCCGCGGGTGGAACTCGAGGGCTTCTTCACGGGTGTTGTACGCGGGCACGGTCGTGATGTGCACGCCACCGACCTCGTGGGTCTCGCCGGGCCGCACCGGCGTCACGTCTCCGGTCAGTTCGTTCGCGACGTCGTGGGGCGCCACGATCCTGGTGGCGGCGCCCCGCAGGCGATCGATCTCGTCGGGCCGGAAATGGTCGAAGTGCGCATGGGTGATCAGGATCAGGTCGGCTGCCGGCGGATCGTCGCCGGTGCCCCACGGGTCGATGTACACCGTGAGCCCCCGATCACGCCAACGGATCGCTGCCTGTCTGTACCAGGTGATGCGTGCGAGCATCTTCGCTCCTCGTCGCGGTGTCGTCGGTAGTCTGACGGACCGACATGGCCGAGCGCGAACCGACCCCCGACGACCGAGAGCAAGAGCTCGAGGCGACGACCGGGGTCCGCGCGAGCATGTCGCTGCTGCGGAAGAACCGCGACTTCCGTCGGTTGTTCCTCGCCTCGGTGATCTCGCTTGGGGGCGACTGGTTCCTCTTCGTCGCGATCACGTCGCTGATCGTCGAGACGACCGGACGTGCGATCGACGTCGGTCTCGCGATCTTGGCGCAGGAGCTCGCGTTCTTCATCGCGTCGCCTCCTGCAGGCGTGCTGGTCGATCGACTCGACCGCCGCAAGCTGATGATCGCCTGCGACCTTGCTCGCATCGTGGTCTGCGCATCCTTCTTGTTCGTGGGCACCGGCACGATCTGGCTCGCCTACCCTCTGCTCTCGATGCTCTCGGTCTTCGGTGCCCCGTTCGACCCTGCCTCGACGGCGGCGACCCCGAACCTCGTAGAGCCGCGGGACCTGCCCACCGCGAACGCGCTGAACGGCTCCCTGTGGGGCACGATGCTCGCCGTGGGCGCCGGGCTCGGCGGCATCGTGGCCACGGTGTTCGGTCGCGACGTCGCCTTCATCGTCGACGCGGCCTCCTTCGGCGTCTCGGCGCTGCTTCTCTGGGGCATCCAACGGCCGTTCTCCGAAGCTCGGGAACCGGGACACACGCACCCGAAGATGCTCGACGCGACGATCGAGGTGCTGCAATACGCGCGCCGCGATCATCGAGTGCTCGCGCTCATCGGCGTGAAGGCTGGGTTCGGACTCGCCGCCGGCGTGCTCGCGCTCATCCCCGTCTTCGGCGCTGAAGTGTTCCACCGCAGCGAGATCGGGGTGGGCGCCCTCATGGCGGCCCGAGGCGTGGGCGCGCTGGTCGGCCCCTTCCTCGGCCATCGCCTCAGCGGCCATGGGCATCGTCGCCTCTTCAGCACGATCGGCCTTTCGCTGGCAGTCTTCGGCTTGGCGTACATGGCGCTCGGCCTGGCCCCCACGCTCTGGATCGCGGCAGGCGTGATCTTCGTCGCGCACTTGGGTGGCGGAGCCCAATGGGTGCTCTCGACGTTCGGGTTGCAGGTGCTCGTGCCCGATCACATCCGCGGGCGCGTCTTTGCCGTCGACTTCGCGATGATCACGCTGTCGCTCGCGATCTCGAGTCTGATCGCATCGGCGGTCGCCGACTCGGCGGGCCCTAGGAGGGCGGCGCTGCTCGTGGGAGCGATGGCGATCGTGTGGGCGATCGTGTGGATGGTTCTCACGCGAACGATCAGGCGGCGAACCGCGGCCGAGGGATTCTCGCTGCCGACCGTCGCCGACGGTTAGTCCGTCGGGTTGGGGGGCGTCGGCTGACCCGGAGGTTCCGGCACATCGTCGGCGGGCGGCGCAGGCGTGGCCGGGGCGTCGGTGGACGGCGGGCCCGAAGACCCCGCGGCGACCGGCGGTGTCTCGCTCGCCATGGGCGCGCCAGCACCCGGAGGCGCCCCGAAGTTCACCTGCGGCGCACCGCCCTCCCGGATCGCGTCCTCCACCTCGAAGAACTCCTCTTCTCGGAAGTTGAACACGTTCGCGATGAGCATCGACGGGAATTGCTTGACCCGCCGGTTGTAGTCGCGCACGTTGGCGTTGTAGAAGCGACGGGCGGTCTGCAACCGGTCCTCGGTGTTCGTGAGCTCACCCTGCAACTGCAGGAAGTTCTGATTCGCCTTCAGATCCGGGTAGTTCTCGACAACGAGCATCAGCTGTCGAAGGGCGGCAACCAGCGGGCCCTCGGCGGCTGCCTGCTCCGCTGGCGATCCCGTGGCGCTCGCGGCCATCGCACGCGCCCGGGTGACGTTCTCGAGTACCTCCTTCTCGTGGGAGGCGTAGCCCTTCACCGTCTCCACGAGGTTCGGGATCAGGTCGTAGCGGCGTCGGAGCTCGGTATCGATGTTCGCCCACGCGTCCTTGATGAGCGTCTTCTGCGAGACGAACCTGTTGTACGAGACGACAGCGCCGATCGCGACGAGCACGATCACGGCGAGCAGCACGATGAGCCAGATCCCCACGACGTTTCCCCTTCGTTCCGACGGTCGCGTCAGCCTACCCCGATGCAGCAGGCCCGCGTCACGCCCATCTGCCGGGCACGTCGGGCCACGGGTCGAACCTGCGATCTTCCCCGCTGCCGGGGCAGGTCCCGCACGAGGCCGTCGGGACCCAGCCGACACCGCGGCGTCAGCTCGCCGGCGGGCGATGGCGGAGAGAGATCCTTGACCACGCTGGGCACCCGCTCGGCGACGCCGAACGCGAGGGTGAGCAGCGACTCCACATCGGGCAGACGCCCGGCTGGCCGAGCCACCATGATGCGATTCCCGACGGTCTCCAGGACGCATCCGGCTGCGTTTCGCTCGAGGAACTCGATCATGCGGGCGTCGAGGAAGTCGTTGGCGAACTTCCGGTCGTCGGCGCGCACCTCGAACGCACGGTTGAAGGACTCGAGCTCGAGATCCTGATCGCCGAGCGCGACCGCGTCGGCGAGCACGGTGCGCAACCCCTCTGGGCCGACGGAAAGCCGCCAACACTCGGCGCCCGCCCCGACCAGCGCGCTTTCCCACCGTTCGGACACGACGTAGCCGGCGACGTCGCCGTCGGCGAAGCGCCCATCGAGCAGCTCCGCCATCAGCCGGCGCTGCATACCGAGCGAAGCTCGATCCCCGTCGTCGCGAACGAGAACGTCGAGATGGCCATGTCGCCACGGCAAACGAGGGCGAACGGAAGCGATGCACCGTCGTGCTCGTCGGTCTCGGAGAACCACAGCCGATGGCGCAGGCTGGCATCGAGCCAGGCCCTCATTCGATCGTTCACCGCGGGTCGTCGCCGATCGGGTCGGGGGACCAGTGACCCTGCATCCAGCGATCCTCGTGACGGCCCTTGGTCGGCCGCGGCGGGTACAGGGCGGCGACGACCGACGGCACGGCCCGAGAGATCGCGCGAGCCGCCTCGAACAAGAGCAGCACCTCGGCCGGCGGGAGCTCTTCCGCCCTCAACAGCAATCGATCCTCGTTCACCGCGATCGTCACGCCCGGCGGCAACCCCATCAGCGCTCGCATCATGCGCTGATCGCAGAAGGCCACGGCGAATCGCCGGTCGGGCGTGCGAACGCGGAATCGTCGGTTGAACGATTCCAGCTCCATGTCGACGTCCGACCCTGCGAGGACGTCGGTCACGGTCGAGATGGCGTCGCGTGGACGGATCTCGAGTTGGGGGCATCCGAACGGCAGCGCCGCAGCGGCGCAGGTGAGGCGCCGCACGCTCCTCGGCAGGTCTTCGTTCGCGGGCACCGTTTCGATCGTCAGGTCGAAACCTCGCGTGTCCTCGCCCTCGGCTCGGTTCCACACGAGGTTCTCTGCGCGGGTCCATCGCCCCTCACCCAGCCAGCGGAACGGCAACCACAGCGTGTCGGGGAACGGATCGATCGGCGAGAACTCGAGATCGGCCCGATGACACAGCACCATCAGCTGCCGTGCGCGGCCTCGTCGACGGTACGCCCGCCACCCACCGATCGCGGCCACGACGAGCGCGATCGCCCAGAACCAGAGTTCCATATACCGGGCAATCGGCGCGTTCCCTCCGGCGCTTGAAGGTGCCAGGTAGTCTAGCCTGGACTAGTTGTCCCGAACACAAGCCCGTCGTCGGCGGCATCGATCACGACGGTGTCACCGTCGCGGATCTCCCCCGCCAGCAACTTCATGGCGAGCGGATCCTGGATCTCGCGCTGGATCAGCCGCTTCAGGGGCCGGGCGCCGAAGGCCGGCTCGTAGCCCTTG
>JAOUEA010000136.1 GCA_029858935.1 Actinomycetota bacterium | reverse complement strand
ACCGGGCCCACCTCTGGAGAGAGGACCTTCGTGAAGCTTCTGCGACGGTTGCTGAAAGTGCAGGCCGCATCCTGGCTCGTCGTGAGCGTGGCGCTCGGGTTGTTCCCTCGACGGGTGCTCGAGGGACTGCTGGGACAGCCCGTGCTCGCGGACTACGTGTGGGTGCGCGTCGTGGCCGTGATGGGGGTCGTGCTCGCGCTGCTGATGGTCTTGGTGGCGCAGAAGATCGACGAACTTTGGTGGTGGTCGTGGGCATTCGCCCTGCTCGCGGTCGGTACCGCGAGCGCGTTCGCCGTCAACGCTGCGTTCGGGGTGCCCGCGGGCGCCGATGCTTGGCCGTTCTGGCTGCTCGCCGGCGTGAACGGCGCGTTCGGCGCCGGACTGCTGGTGGGCATGGGCATGGGTGGGCAAGAGAAGCCGTTCGTCTGAGTCGAGTGCTCAGCTCGCCCGAGCCAGCCGCTCGAGCGCGAGCCGATCGGCCGCGGCCGCGGTGGTGATGCCCTCGCGCTCGGACCGTGCGAACAGGTCGGTCAAGGTCTGATCGATCCCTGCCAGCCGCGCGCGCACCCTGGCTTCGTCCCAGCCGAGCCGCTCGTAGCCGGCGAGGTGGATGACGCCCCCGGCGTTGGCCACGTAGTCGGGGGCGTAGAGGATGCCTCGATCGTGGATCCGGTCCGCGTCCCACGGCGTGGCGAGCTGGTTGTTCGCCGCGCCGGCCACGACGCGACATCGAAGGAGGGGGATCGCCTCGGCCGACAACACCCCACCGGTCGCACACGGCGAGAACGCATCACACTCGGTGTCGAGCACGTGGATCGCGGGGACGGTCTCGACCCCGAGTTCTTCGGCCACCCGCGTGGCCCGGACATCGTCGATGTCGGCGAGCACCAGCCTCGCCCCGGCGTCTCGAAGCAGCGTCGCGAGGTGCGACCCGACGGCGCCTACCCCCTGCACGAGCACACGTCGTTGGGAGAGATCATCGGAGCCGAAGGCGTGCCGAACGCTGGCTCGGAGCGCGTGGAACACGCCGACCGCGGTCGCGCCGCCGGAGCTCCCCGACCCACCGCACGCGAGCGAGCGGCCGAGCACATGGGTCGTTCGTTCCCCGACGATGTCGAGGTCGGCCTCACCGGTGTTCATGTCGGCGGCGGTCAGATAGCTGCCACCCAGCGATTCGACCAATCCGCCGTAGCGGAGCATGAGCTCTCGGCGAGCCGCCGATCCGTGCGCGGGGATGTCGGACACCGCGAGGACCGCCTTCCCCCCACCGAAGTCGAGCCCGGCTGCGGCCTGCTTCATGGTCATGGCCTGCGACAGGCGGAGCGCGTCGTGCAGGGCCTCGTCGGCCGAGCGGTAGACCTTCATCCGAGTGCCGCCCATCGCCGGGCCGAGCACCGTGGAGTGCACCCCGACGAACATCCATGCGTTCGATGGTTCGTCGAACCGAGCGACGACGTGTTCGCCGTCCCAGTTGCGAAGGAGCTCCTCGAACATCGAGGCGAGTCTATCCCGGCGCAACGATCGTGGGGCGGGCACGAGGCCCGCCCCACCATGGTTCGCCCTCGGCGGCCATGCGGCCCGCCGGCACCGTGATCAGTGCATGTGGCCGTCGCCGGCCGCAGGCTCTTCCTCTTCCGGCTTCTCGACGACGGCACTCTCGGCGGTGAGCACGATCGCCGCGATCGACGCGGCGTTCTGCAGCGCCGACCTCGTCACCTTGGCGGGGTCGATGATGCCGGTCTTGACCATGTCGACCCACTCGCCGGTGGCGGCGTCGAAACCGGTGCCACCGGTTTCCCCGCGCAGCTGCTGCACGATGACCGAGCCTTCGAACCCGGCGTTCTGGGCGATGCGCCGGGCCGGCTCAGCCAATGCATCGCGGACGATCTTGACGCCCGTCGCCTCGTCGCCCGCTTGATCGAGCTTGTCGAGCGCGGCCTCGGCACGGATCAACGTGACGCCACCCCCGGGCACGATGCCTTCCTCGACCGCCGCACGCGTCGCGGACACGGCGTCCTCGATGCGATGCTTCTTCTCCTTCAGCTCGACCTCGGTCGCCGCACCGACCTTGATCACCGCGACACCACCGGAGAGCTTGGCCAGCCGCTCCTGCAGCTTCTCCCGGTCCCAGTCGGAATCGGTGTTGTCGATCTCGGCCTTGATCTGGTTGATGCGACCGGCGACCTCGTCCTCGCCACCCTGACCCTCGACGATCGTCGTGGTGTCCTTGGTGACCACGACCTTGCGAGCCTTGCCGAGCAGGTCGACGTCGGCGTTCTCGAGCTTGAGGCCGACCTCCTCGGAGATGACCTGTCCGCCCGAGAGGATCGCGATGTCCTGCAGCATGGCCTTGCGTCGGTCGCCGAAGCCGGGAGCCTTGACCGCGATCGCGTTGAAGGTCCCGCGGATCTTGTTGACCACGAGGGTCGCGAGCGCTTCGCCGTCGACGTCCTCGGAGATGATCACGAGCGGCTTGCCGCCCTGCATCACCTTCTCGAGCACCGGCACGAGCTCCTGCACGCTGGACACCTTCTTGTTGACCAGCAGGATGTAGGGCTCCTCGAGCACGGCCTCTTGACGGTCGGGGTCGGTGATGAAGTACGGCGAGATGTAGCCCTTGTCGAACTGCATGCCTTCGGTGAACTCGAGCTCGATGCCGAAGGTGTTCGACTCCTCGACCGTGATGACGCCGTCCTTGCCGACCTTGTCGAGGGCCTCGGCGATCGTTTCGCCGATGGCCGGGTCGGCGGCCGAGATCGAGGCGACCTGGGCGATCTCGTCCTTGGACTCGATCTCCCTGGCGTCGTCGGCGATCGAAGCGACGGCGGCCTCGACCGCCTTCTCGATGCCGCGCTTGAGCGCCATGGGGTTCGCGCCGGCGGCGACGTTCTTCATCCCGCCCTTCACCATCGCGCGGGCGAGCACCGTCGCCGTGGTCGTGCCGTCACCTGCGACGTCGTTCGTCTTGGTGGCGACTTCCTTGGTGAGCTGAGCACCCATGTTCTCCCACGGGTCCTCGAGCTCGATCTCCTTCGCGATCGTTACGCCGTCGTTCGTGATCGTGGGGGCTCCCCACTTCTTGTCGAGCACGACGTTCTGGCCCTTGGGGCCGAGCGTGATCGCGACCGCGTCGGCGAGCTTGTCGACGCCGGCCTCCAGGCCGCGTCGCGCATCCTCGCCGAACTTCAGCAGCTTCGACGCCACAGTGTCCTCCTCTATCGCTGTCTTCGGTGTTCCGATGGAACGGGGCCCGACGCTGGCGCGTTCGGGGCCGCGGTTCCTCGGATGTCGTTACTTCGAGACGACGGCCAGCACGTCGCGGGACGACAGGATCAGGTAGTCCTCGCCCTCGACCTTGACCTCCGTACCACCGTACTTCGAGTAGATGACCGTGTCGCCGGCCGCCACGTCCATCGGCACCCGCTCGTCACCGTCCTCGTTGAAACGACCGGGGCCGACCGCGATGACGGTGCCCTCTTGTGGCTTCTCCTTCGCGGTGTCGGGGATCACCAGGCCCGATGCGGTGGTCTGGTCACCCTCGTTGGCCTGCACGATGATGCGATCGTCGAGAGGCTTCAGCTTGAAGTCCGCCATGGTGCTCTGCTCCTCCTTGCGGTCAGCGGTACGGTCCGGATCCTTTAGCACTCACGCCCCGTGAGTGCTAACAGGATAGCCACGAGACTGCCAAAGGGTCAACGTGGCCGGCCGGCGGGGCCAGCGCACTCACGCCAGCTGCACGGAGCGTTTCGCCAGACCCATGAAGTAGCCGTCGATGGCGGTGTCGGGCACCTGCTCCGGGTCGCTCGCCGCACCGAGCGTCACGAACAAGGGAGCGAAGTGCTCGGTGGTGGGGTGCGCATATGGCATGCCCGGGGCGGCATGGCGGAAGTCCATCAACTCGTCGACTGCCCCCCGATCCAGCGCCTCGGCCGCCCAAAGATCGAACTCCCTCGACCATCCCGGCGGCGCTGCATCGGTCCGCCAGTCCGTGAGGAATGGCAACCCGTGGGTCAGGAACCCCGACCCGATCACCAACACCCCTTCGTCACGCAGCGGCCGAAGGCGGGTCCCGAGGTCGAAGAGCCGCTGAGGGTCGAGCGAAGGCATCGACATCTGGAGCACGGGGACGTCGGCCTCGGGATACATGACCATCAGCGGCACGTACGCGCCGTGGTCGAGTCCGTAGTCGGGTTCGTCGGCGACGGGCTCGGTGTCGGGCATCATCGCCCGGACACGCGCAGCGAGTTCGGGGGCGCCCGGCGACGGATACGTCATGCGGTAGTAGCGCTCGGGGAAACCGTAGAAATCGTAGGTGAGCGGGGTGCCCGACCGTGTCGCGCCCACGGTGAGCGGCGCCGATTCCCAGTGTGCCGACACGATCAGCACGGCGCGGGGTCGGGGCAGGTCGCTCGCCCATCGCGCGAGCTCGCCCGTCCACCGACGGTCGTCCAGCAGGGGCGGCGCCCCGTGCCCGAGGTAGAGGGCCGGCATCCTGGTCGAGTTCGTCACGCCGCTCTCAACGTCGGTCGCCGGCCGTCTGTTCCCGAGCGGTCCGGAGACCGGATGCGCGAAGGGCCCCCGATCGGGGGCCCTTCGGCCTTCGTGGTGCAGCTCTGCGCCCTACGCGCTCGTCGCGGCCGCCGGCAGACGCCCGGCGGCATCGAGCTGGGTCTCGATCCACGCGTAGGTGCTCTTCAGGCCGTCCTCGAGCGTGACCTCTGGCGCCCAGCCGAGGGCAGCCTTGCAGCGGTCGTTGTCGCTGTTGCGGCCTCGTACTCCCTGAGGCTTGGTCAGGTCGTGCTGCTTCTCGAGCGTCTTGCCCGCGACGTCGCTTACGAGGTCGACCAGCTGGTCGATCGTGACGAGGCGATCCGAACCGAGGTTCAACGGCTCCCAGTGATCGCTCTGCGCGATGCGGTAGATGCCCTCGACGCAGTCGTCGACGTAGGTGAACGACCTGGTCTGCTGTCCGTCGCCCCAGATCTCGATGTCGTCGCCGTCGTTGGCCAGGGCCACCTTGCGGCTGATCGCCGCCGGCGCCTTCTCGCGCCCGCCCTCGTAGGTTCCGAGGGGGCCGTAGATGTTGTGGAAGCGAGCGACCCGGGTCTCGAGCTTGCCCTCCTCCTGGTAGTACTGGCACAGCTTCTCGGAGTAGAGCTTCTCCCAGCCGTAGCCCTCTTCGGGATCTGCGGGATATGCGTCCTCTTCCTTGAGAGGCGTCACGTCAGGGTCGTGCTGCTTGTACATCGGGTAGATGCACGCGCTCGAGGAGTAGAAGTGACGCTGCACGCCGTTCTTGTACGCGGCCTCGAGCATGTGTGCGTTGATGAGCACGTTGTTGCGCGCGATCTCCACCCGGTTGCCGGTGATGTACCCGATGCCCCCCATGTCGGCCGCGAGCTGGTAGACCTCCTCGACGCCTTCGGTGGCCCTCACGCAGTTGTCCCACTCGCGCAGATCGAGCACGAGGAACTCGTCAGCGGCCGTGGCCTCGTACTCGGGCTCCTTGATGTCGACGCCGCGCACCCAATAGCCCTTGTCCTTCAGGTACCGAACCATGTGATGTCCGATGAATCCGCCGGCCCCGCCGACAACCGCACGCCTCTGCATCGTTTTCCGTCCTTTCCTTGCGAACCAGATCCGTTCGTGGCGAACCCTCACCGTTGACGACTGATCCCGCGCTCGGAGGGATCGGGTGATGTGGGTCGCGACGCTGCGTTCGTTGTACTCGAAGTCGTGGCCCTTGACTACGGCAACGGTACTAGACCGTTCGGGCCGAATCGCCGGCCGGCCCCTGCACGGAGCTCAGCTGTCGAAGCCCAGGCCGACCGCATCGAGCATACGCAGCCATGGGCCTCTGCGTCCCGCCTTTCGGTCGGCGATCGACAACGCACGGGTCGTCAGATGGATCCCCGTGTACCGCAATGGCTCCGGCGGGAAGGGAACCGGCTTGGAACGAACGAGTCGAAGTCGGGTGCGCTCGGTCTGCGAGCCATCGACCAGGTCGAGCGCCACGCGGGCCCCGAAACGCGTGGCCGCAACCCCCATGCCGGTGTACCCGACGGCGTAGGCGACCCGGCCGTCCAGCGCCGTGCCGAACATCACCGAGAACCGGCTGCACGTATCGATCACACCCCCCCAGCGATGAGAGAACCGCATCCCCTCCAGCTGCGGGAACGTCTCGAAGAAATGCCCGGCGAGGACCTCGAACGTCGCCTCGCGCTGCTCGAGTTCCGGTGCCACGCGGTTGCGCCAGTGGTAG
>JAOUEA010000135.1 GCA_029858935.1 Actinomycetota bacterium | reverse complement strand
CCCCCGAGACAAGGATGCCCGTGCCGACCGTCGGGTACGTGAGCGCATTCGTGTCGGCGGTCGTCGAGTTGTTGTCGTGCACGTAGTTGCCGGCGATCACCATGTCGCGCTGTGGTGGACCGGCTTCGGAGTCGAGCGTGTTGGGCACGATGCCCGACAGATTGAACCGCCACTCGCTGTTCACGATCGCAAGGTCGCCGCCAGCGTTCGTGCCGCTGAAGCCGAGCGCGTTGTGCTCGGCGAGCACGTCGAGCACGACCGCGTGGCACGGGAAGCACTGGCCGATGTAGAAACCGGAATCCGCCGAGCCGCTCGCGTAGGACCGGTCCAGCTGCCCCCAATCAGAGTCGAACGCGAAGATGCCGTACTCACCGTTGTTCGAGGCAGTCAGGAAGGACCCGAGGAAGCCGTGCACGCCCGACCACTGCACGCCGTTGGCGAGATGGTTGCGCACCGTGAGGTTCTCGATGGTGACGCCGTCTGCCTCGATCACCTTGATGCCGACGGCCCGTCGGAACCCGCCGTCGATCACGACGCGGTTGCGATCGAGGCCGCGGATCGTGATGTACGGGGTCCGCACGGTCACCGCTTCCCGGTAGAGGCCCGGGGCGATCAACACCATGCCGCCCGGTTCCGCAGCATCGACGGCTGCTTGGATCGTCGCTTCGTCCTCGGGAACCCGCACCGTCTCGGCGAACCCCCCGGGCACGGGCTCACGACCAGGGCCCACCTCGGCGGCTCCGGCTATCGGGAGAGCCAGCGACAGGGTCAGCAACGCACCGGCGAACGCGAGCGTGATCGAGCGAGGGCCGGCCATCGCGCCGAACGCTAGCATCACCTCGCCGCCCCCCGCGGCGCGCAGTACGCTCATGCGCGATGTCGCCGGACCGACTCACCAGCCTCGACGCGAGCTTCCTCTATCTCGAGACGCCCACCGTGCACATGCACGTGGCGGGCGTCTCTGTCTTCGATCCGCGTGAGGACGGGCCGCTCACGTACGACGACGTGCAGCGGGTGGTCGAGGCCCGCTTGCACATGGCGCCCAGGCTCCGCCAGCGGGTGATGCGGGTTCCGTTCGGGCTGGCGCGTCCGCTCTGGACCGACGACGACCGTTTCGATCTGGACTTCCACCTTCGCCGCGCTGCGATCCCCTCGCCTGGCGGGCGGTTCCAGCTGGAGCGTGCCGCGGGCCGGGTGCTCTCCCGGCCGCTCGATCCCGCCAAGCCACTATGGGAGCTCTACGTCTTCGAGGGACTGGCCGAACGCAGGACGGCGGTGCTCCTGAAGATGCACCATGCCCTGGCCGACGGCATCTCGGGCATGACGATCGCGTCGGCGCTGTTCGACCTCGTACCCGACGCGGGCGCCGGCACCCCGCCCGAGACGCCCTGGAGGGCCGCCCCGCCGCCATCTCGCGACGACCTGTTGCGCGACGCCGCACAGGACCTCGTGCTGCATCCGCTCGAAGCGATCGGTCATGCGGTCGGCGCGCCGGCCCGCACCCTCGCTGTGATCGGCGAGACCCTCTCGGGGGTGCGGGACGTGGTCGACATGGGCGCCCCTCCGGCCGGACCCTTCGACACCGAGATCGGTCCTGCCCGCCGATTCGCGATGGCCGAAGCCTCGTTCGCCCGCATCCGCGAGATCAAGCGAACGCTCGGAGGCACCGTGAATGACGTCGTGCTCACGGCGGTCGCGGGGGGGTTGCACGATCTGCTCGAGCACCGTGGCGAAGAGACCAGGGGACGCACACTCCGCGTGATGGTGCCGGTGTCCGTACGGTCGAAAGCCGAACAGGGCGAGGTCGGCAACCGGGTGGCGCCGGCATTCGTCGACGTGCCGGTCGGGTCGATCCGTGCTCGAACCCGATTGCAGCGCGTGCGGCGCGCCACCGCGCAACTCAAAGACTCGTCGATGGCCGTCGGCGCCGATTCGATCATCGGTCTCGGCGCATACGCACCGCCGGCGTTGCACGCCATGGCGGCCCGGCTCGCGAGTCGCGGTCGGTGGTTCAATCTGGTCGTGTCGAACGTCCCGGCACCACAGGTGCCGCTGTACCTGGCCGGGGCGCCGCTCGTGGCCAACTACCCCTCGATGCCGCTGGGAGAGCGAAGTGGCCTGTCGGTGGCGTGTACCAGCCTCGCGGGCACGATGGCGTTCGGGCTCACCGCCGACTGGGATTCGCTACCGGATGTCGAGGTGCTCGCTCGTGGCATCGAGACCGCCGTCGACGAGCTCGAGAAGGCAGCAGCCGAGGGTCCTCGAGCGCGACGTCCTCGCTAGGCGAGCACTTCGTCGTACCAGTCCGCGACTTCGGCGAGCCACCGACCGGGCGCCTCCATCTGCGGCACGTGCCCCAGGTCCGGGAAGATGCGTCCGCGCCATGCGGGGTGGTCTGCGAGCACGGCTTCGGCGAACGCGGCGGGCACGAGCTTGTCCCGGCGTCCGTGTAGTACGAGCACGGGGCATCGCACACCGTCCATCGCTCGCCGAGCGATCTCTGGCCGTCGCCCGAGCCGAGACAGCGATTTCCACGCGTCGTGAAACGCTGCGGGAGCGTCCGCATCGAGCGCGCGCTGTGACACCTGCTCGACGGTCAGGCGCAGGATCTCCTCGGGGATCGAACGCGGATCGGCCGCCACGAGTCGGAACCCGAGCCGCACAGCCTGCTCGGCGTCGAGATGGCGCATGCGTGCTCGAAGCACGAGCGGGCCCAAGCCCGGAGTGTCGTAGGCGGCGAAGGCGGCCATCACGGCCGGGTGGGGCAGGGCACCCCGGACCCAGGGGAAGGGCGAGTTCACGAGCACGAGAGCTGCGAGCGTGCCGGGTTCGACCGCCGCGTGCAGCATGCCGATCACCCCGCCCATCGAGTTGCCGGCCAACACCACTCGTCCGGTCGCGAGCTGGTGGATGCACCCGGAGACCGTCTTGCGTTCATCCATCAACCCGGAGCCTCGGCCGGCTCGTGGGGTGTAGCCGAACCCGGGAAGGTCTGGCACGATCACCCGTCCGAGCCCGGCGAGGCTGGGCGCAACCTGCACCCAGTTGACGTGCGACCCTCCGAGCCCGTGCACGAGCACGAACGTCGTCTCACCCGGCCCGTCCCACTCGCGGTAGGAGACCGGTCCGTTGAGATCGACGGTGCGAAGGGCCGGCAGCTCGAGGCTCACGAGTGCCAGGCTACCGGCCGCCGAGGCCCTGCTCGTCCATCCGACCCGAGCGCGAGCGAGCGCGAGGAACGGCCGTGCGGCCCGCGCTCAAACGCTGCCGGACATGTGACTGACACGACACATCTCCGAAGGTGGACGGTGCCGAAACACTATCGAGAGAATCTGGCGGATCGGGAAGGTTTCCGCAGTTCAGGGCGTTGAAGCAAGCGCCTGAGCCGGGGCGAAGGGGGAAACGTGATGCACACGGCCGACCGAGTTCGTGGGCTTCGTCACGAGACCTCCACACCCATCTGGCTTTACAAAGGTGCCGTGAACCCCTTACCATATGCACGAGCGGCTGCCAAGGCGTTTTCTTCTGTGCGCCTTGGTTCCCTGCGGCCCGTACCGTCCGAACGACCGAGGAACCCGAGTTCCCGAGGATCAGCGGCGTCGCGCCCAGCGACCGAGCGGCCTCGAGGAGGAGCGTGATACGAAGTGCCGGAGCCAGCGCGTCCCCTGGGGACCGATGACGCCGATGACCTGCGCCTCTACCTGGAGGCTGCGGCCCGCGAGCCGCTGCTCACCAAGGAGGAAGAGGTCGAACTCGCCATGACGATCGAGGCCGGCAAGGAGGCAGAGGAGCGTCTGCGTGCCGGGCGGTTGAGGTCCGAGAAGAGCATCGCGAAGGCTCGCCGTGACGTTCGTACGGCAGAAGCTGCGCGTCAGCGATTCATCATGGCCAACCTGCGACTGGTGGTGTCCGTGGCTCGCAAGTACCAGGGTCAGGGCCTGCCGCTCCTCGACCTGATTCAGGAAGGGAACATCGGTCTGATGCGTGCCGTCGAGCTGTTCGACTGGCGCCGCGGGTTCAAGTTCTCGACCTACGCGACCTGGTGGATCCGGCAAGGGATCACTCGTGCCATCGCAGATCGCTCGCGCTCGATCCGCCTGCCTGTGCACATCCACGACCGGCTGCGCAAGCTGAATCGCACTCGGTTCCAGTTCGCGCAGTCGATGGGTCGTGAGCCGTCGCGCGAAGAGCTCGCGAAGGCGCTCGACACCACGGTCGAGGAGATCGACGACCTCACCGAGATGGGGCGCCGGGAGCCGCTGTCGTTGCAGTCGCCAGTGGGCGAGGACACCGAGCTCGGTGACCTGATCGAAGAGGTCGACTCCGACGCCGCGTTCAACGAGGTCGAGGACGCTCTTCTTCGTGAGGAGATCGGTGGCGCCGTCGACCGCGTGCTCGACGAACGTGAGCGCCACGTGGTGGCGCTTCGCTACGGGCTCGAGAACGGTCAGCCGCTCAGCCTTCGCGAGACGGGCAAGGTGCTGGGTCTGTCCGGTGAGCGCGTGCGCCTGATCGAGCGCGAAGCGTTGCGCAAGCTGCGCGACTCGAACCTGATCAACGCGGTGGTGTTGGGCTGACCGGCTCAGACACCGTGTGACTGCTTCAAGGGCCGGCCTCAAGGGCCGGCCCTTGACGTTTCCACACCCAGACTTCAGTCCTTCACCAGGCGGCCGATATCCCCCAGGTGGAGGACAAGACCACGACCAGGGACGCGCGGACGACCGAAGCCCTCGAGGCTCGCCTTCGCGACGCCGAGCGCAGGCTTTTCGAGACCGAGGCCAAGTACACGAACCTGCTCGAGCAGCTTCCGGCGGCCATCTACATCGACTCGCCTGATCCGGACGGGCCGACGTACTACGTGAGTCCTCGTATCCGGGAGCTGCTCGGCTACACGCCGGCTGCCTACATCGCTCGATCCGGAGATTGGGACCAGATGGTCCATCCCGACGACCGCGATCGCATCGAGGCGGACTACCTGTCGTTCCTCGAGACCGGGCAGCCCGAGGGCGGCGACTACCGTTACCTGCATGCCGACGGCCATGTGGTGTGGATCCACGATCAGTCGAAGATCGTGCGCGACGAAACCGACAAGGTGATGTTCGTGCAGGGAGTGATGTTCGACATCACCCCGCAGAAGGAAGCCGAGCTCTCGATGCAGCACATGGCCTACCACGACACGCTGACGGGGCTGCCCAACAGAGCGATGTTCGAGGAGCACCTCGATCTCGCCGTTGCCCGTGCTCGCCGGTACGACCGTTCCGTGGCGGTGCTGTTCACGGACCTCGACGGGTTCAAGGACGTCAACGATTCCATGGGACATGCGGCGGGCGACGAGCTCCTGTGCGTCGTCGCGTCGCGGCTGCGCGAGGCGACGAGAGACACCGACCTCGTCGCACGCCTGGGGGGCGACGAGTTCCTCGTGCTGCTCGCGGATCTCCCCGACGATCGTGGTGCCTCCGCCCACGGGGTCGTCGACGCGGTCGCCGAGCGAGTCGGCGAGGCCGTGGGGAAGCCGGTGATCGTGGGCGATCGCACGGTCGAGATCACGATCAGCGTCGGCTCGAGCGTCTACCCCTTGGAGGCTTCCGACGTGGCGGAGCTGATGTCACGGGCCGACGCCGCGATGTACGCGCACAAGCGGCGCGGTGCGGTGGCCCGCATCAGCGGCTGAGGTCGGCGTCTCGGACGCCACGCTACGATGCCTGGCGTGCCCGACGACACGCTGATCGAGGCGATCCGCACCGCCGTCATCGGCGATGATGAAGCCATCGCCACGCCGTTCGGGTTGCGTCGCGTCACCTACGCCGACTACACGGCGTCGGGACGCTCACTCGCGTTCGTCGAGGACTTCATCCGCGACACGGTGTTGCCGCTGTACGCGAACACGCATACCGAGTCCAGTGGTACCGGCCTGCAGACCACTCGGTTCCGCGACGAGGCGAGGCAGATCGTGCGGGAGGCCTGCGGGGCAACCGAACGCGAGCATGCCGTCATCTTCTGCGGCAGCGGGTCGACCGGCGCGATCGCGAAGCTGATCGATTGTCTGCAGCTGCGCGTTCCCGCAGATCTCGACGAGCAGTACGACCTTGTCGAGCGCATCCCGATCGAGGAGCGCCCCGTGGTCTTCATCGGTCCGTACGAGCACCATTCCAACGAGCTTCCGTGGCGTGAGTCGATCGCCGATCTGGTGACCATCCCCGAGGATCACGACGGGCGCATCGACGCGGTTGCGCTCGAGCGTTCCTTGCGGGAGTTCGCACATCGACCCCTGAAGATCGGGAGCTTCAGCGCGGCTTCGAACGTGACG
>JAOUEA010000134.1 GCA_029858935.1 Actinomycetota bacterium | reverse complement strand
CGAGTAGGTCGGCGAGTCGCTCGGCGCGGATCGCGGCTTGAAGCGGCCTGGCGGCCCCTACGTCTCGCGCGATCAAGGCCAGCTCTCGCTCGACCGAGGGCGCCAGAGTCCCGGTACGCCCGCGCACCAGCGGATCGAGCCGCCCGACTGCCCGGTCGAGGCGCCCGATGGCCAGCGCAAGCGGTCCCTTGCGGCGGGTGCGGTAGTCGTCGAGCGAGATGACCTGTGCCATGTCCCGAACGATAGCCCGGGGGTCTGACACGGCTGGGAGGTCGGCGCCCGACCGGACGATCCTGCTCTTCTCGGTAGATTCCCCTCATGCACGACGACGGCTACTTCGACGAGCGGATCGCCGCGAGGTACGACGAGAGCGCTGCCGAGATGTTCGATGCGGCGGCGGTCGACCCGGTCGTCGACTTCCTCGTTGGGTTCGCCTCGGGTGGACGGGCGCTCGAGCTCGGTGTCGGAACCGGTCGCATCGCGCTTCCGCTTGCGCGACGGGGCGTGCCGGTGCATGGGATCGACATGTCGACGGCGATGGTCTCGAAGCTGCGCGAGAAGCCCGGTGGCCAAGACATCGTCGTGACGATCGGCGACTTCGCGACGACCATGGTCGACGGGTCGTTCACCCTCGCCTACCTCGTCTACAACACGATCATGAACCTGACCACGCAGGCGGCGCAGGTGGCGTGCTTCGCCAACGCGGCGGCGCACCTCGAGCCCGGTGGGTGCTTCGTCATCGAGGTCATGGTTCCCCAGCTGCAACGGCTTCCCCCGGGCGAGACCTTTCAGGTCTTCTACGGGAGCGAGCACTCCTGGGGGATCGACGAGTACGACGTCGCGACGCAGACCTCGACGTCGCACCACATCGAGATCGTCGACGGGCGCGCCGAGCGGTTCTCGATGCCGTTCCGATACGCATGGCCCGCCGAGTACGACCTGATGGCCCAGCTCGCCGGGATGACGCTGCGCGAGCGCTGGGGCGGCTGGGACCGCGAACCGTACACGAGCGACAGTCGCAAACACGTCTCGGTCTGGGAGAAGCCCCAGGCCTGAGGTGTCCGGGCTCGCGGCCTGCTCAGGCCACGCGGACGCTCGTGACCGGGGCCAGGCGTTCGTGCACCTGGAACCACGAGGCGCCGGCGTCGGGCGAGCCGAACACGTCGCCGCTCGTGGCGCCGAAATACAGCTGCATGCCCGAGCCTTCCCCGGCCGAGCCGAACGCCTGGCGCAGCACGGTGAGGTACGCCTCGTCGCTCGGCAGACCGTCGCCGTGCTCGATCCACGTCGAGCCGGCGTCGCGCGTCTCGTAGACACGCATGCGGGCGTCGGGTGTGACGCGGTCCTCGGCGCCCACGAGCGGGATCACGTAGGCGCTGTCGGGGTCGGCCGGGTCGATCACCAGCGGGAATCCGAAGCCGCTCGGCAGGCCCGCGCGCAGCTCCTTCCAGCTGGAGCCCTCGTCGTCGCTGCGGTAGACGTTGCCGTGGAACTGCATGAACAGCCGCTCGGGCCGGGCCGGCGCCCGGTGCATGTTGTGGATGCACAGCGTGTTCGTGCCCTCGCGCGCTTCCTCGGGGAGGTACTCCGGCACGATGCCGTCGTATCCGGTGCGCCAGGTCTGGCCGCCGTCGTCGGTGATCCACACCCCGGCGGCGCTCACGCCGACCGCGAGACGCTGCGGATCGCCCGGCCACGGGCAGATCGAATGCAACGCGAGCCCGCCGGCGCCGGGCTGCCAGTCGCCGGCCTGATGTTCCTTCCAGAGCGCCTCGTTGAGCGACCACGACTCGCCGTCGTCGGTCGAGCTGAACAAGGCGGCGGGCGCGACGCCCGCGTAGAGCAGCCCGTCGGCTTCGCCGGGCGTGATCACCCAGATGCGCTCGAGCGCCGTGTCGCCACCCTCGGGGAACGCCGGGCCCTGCGCCTGCGTCCATTCGCCGGTAGGGTCGTCGGCATACATGAGCCGCGGGCCGTAGAAGCCCGACGTGTGGCTCGCGAAGTACCGCCCGGTGCGCGGGTCGCGGATCGCGAACTCGACGGTGTCGCCGGGGAACGCCCTGGCCGCGATCTCGAACGGCGTGCCGGCGGCCGCATCACCCCGCAGCACGAACAGCCCCTTCTTGGTGCCGACGAGGAGCTCGGTCGTCATACGCATCCTCCTGAGATCGACGGAAGCACCTGCAGCACGTCGGTCGGTTCGACGACCGCGTCCTCGCGGGTCGGTTCACCGTTCACGAACACGTTCACGTGTGGGCGCACCGCTCCTCGTTCGTCGAGGATCCAGCCCACGATCGGTGGGTGACGACGCTCGAGCTCGCGCAACACCTCGCCGACGGTCGCTCCGGGAAGATCGTGCGCACCGGAGCCTCCGGAGCGCTGAGAGAGCGGGGCGCGCAACCTCACCTTCGCCATGGCCGCGAGCCTATCTCGGGCGACCGAGTCCCGCGCTATCGGTTCCTTGCCCTCACCGCTGATCGCTCATGCTCTCGGCGCCACCGGCTGGCGGATGATCGTGCGCAGTCGCTCGGGCTTCGTGCGCTGCGGGTCGGAGAGGTAGATCTCGTGGTGTTTGCCGCTGGGCATGAACCCTTCCTGCCGGATGAACTCGGAGAGTCGTTCGAGCGTCGGCCGCTCGGCCGTGAACGGCCCTCGATGGAGCAGCTGTGCAGCCTGCCCTTCCTCGAACCGCTCGAACCGCACTCCGTCGAGCGCGGCCAGCGCGCGCCGCTTACGCACCGTGGCGATCGACTCCGTGACCAGCTCCCATGTGACGATCTCCGGCTGTGCGAGCATGAGCGTCCAGTCCCAATCGGACTTATCGTCGAAATCCCAGACGCGTGCGTCGGGGATCCACCACAACCCCTCGAGCGGCATGACCGCCAGGTCGACGCCGTCGGCGAGCTTCTTGAACCGGAACTTCAGCGCGTACGCGACCGCGTACCAAGCTTGCACGGCTTCCTTGAACGACGCCGACGCGTTGGGATCGCCGTGGCCGTCGATCATCAGGAAGTCGATGGGGGGCACCTGCAGGAGCACGGGCTCCGCACCGGCATCGTAGAGACCGTCCAACTCGCGCCGCAGATCGAGCTTCGGCACCTTCGTCGTGTTCACCACCGTCACGCACCTCCTTCCACTCCATGCGTAGACCCGGCACGCGGCTCCGGCCTGGGCCGGGGGGCCCGGGACGAGCGGGACGGCGGGCGGCCTTCGCTCAGGAGCGGACGCGGGCGAGGAATCCCTCGGCGCCGACGTCTCCGTCGTCGTAACCGGTGCCGACCGACCGCACGTCGACGAAGCCGACGTCGGTCAGCAGGCCGATCCAGCTCGCGCGGGGGAACAGCCCGAGCGTGTGCCGGTCGATGGCCGAGGTCAACGTGCCGTCGGTGTCTCGCAACAGGTATGCGAACTCGTCGAGGTACCAGGTGTCTGTGGGGTCGGGGTCCCAGCGCCACTGCAGGTAGCGCAGGCTCCGCAGGTCACCGGGCGTGGCCGAGTCGTGACCGCCGTGGTCGGTCGCGTCGGCGTAGGTCTCGCGCACGTGGTCGGGCTCGAAGAGCGCGGCGCCGCCCGGGCGCAGGTGCGCCACGGCGGTCTCGAAGGCCGCGCGGAGGTCGGGCTCGTTCGTGAGGTAGCTGACCGCGTCGTGGCAGAACACCGCGTCGAACGCGCGTTCCTCGAGTCGCAGCGTGCGCATGTCGCCCTCGATGTGCTCGCACTCGGGGTTGATCGTGCGGCTGAGCGCGAGCATCTCGGGGGACAGGTCGGTGAGCGTGAGGGTCGCCCGCGCTTTCATGTGGAACGCGTTGTTCCCACCGCCCGAGCCCAATTCGAGGATCGTCGTCGGCGCCTCGCCGATCGCCTCGGTGAGCACATCGATCGCGTGGGCGGCGCCGGGTGCGTAGTCGGCGGGATCGGTGAGCAGGTGGAACCAGGGCGCAAGGTCGGTGTAGAGGTGCGGCTGCGGCTCGTTCATCACGATCGAGCCTTCGGCAGGCACCCGATCTCGTCGAGGTCGCTCGTCGGGAACGCCGCCGAGAAGGCGAGCGCGTCGGGGTCGCCGGGGAACTCGCTTCCTCCCGAGAGCTCCTCGCGCGTGGCCGCCGAGAGCGCAGCCGCCACGTCGTCGTCCGAGTACCCGGCATCGGCCAGCGCCTCCTCGTCCATCCAGATCTGGGTGGGGCGTGCGCGCCGCACGACGTCGGGACCCCCTGGAGCCGAGAAGCGGTCCTCGATGAACGCGGTGAGCGCGGTGATGCCGATCGGCAGCGCGCCCGAGATCTCCGGGTCGTACTGATGCCCGTGATCGGCCGTGAGCGTCATCGCCCACTCGCCTCGGCCGACTTCCCGGTCGAGGAAGCCCACCAGGTCCCGGAGGGCGTCGTCCTGCCAGCGGAGGGTCTGGCCCATCTCCTCGCCGTTCACGCTGAAGATGTGACCCACGGAATCGACCGCCTTGAGGTTGACGTAGAGCAGGTCGGGCACCTCATCGGCGCCGAAGCCCTCCCGGCGCACGACCTCCTCGACGATGCGGGTCTGGTACGGGGTGCGCGCCGGCGTCTGGAACCCGTCGTCGAGGGCGTCGAACGGATAGTCGCCCCACGCCTCGTCGATGGCGCCGTCCTCCTGATCGAGCTCCACGAGGTCGCGCCCGAGACCCGGCACGGCGTTCACGTAGTCGGGCATCTCGAAGAAGGGCGCCATGCCGGTCGTGAGCTGCCACGAGGTGCCCTCGTCGCCGCCGGTGCTGGCGTCTTCCTGCTCTCGCATGATCGCGAGGTCGGCGTCGCCGCCGTCCCACTGGGAGCCGTGGCCCACCATCGCCGTGTGCGCTCCCAGGGTGGCGATCACGCCGACGACGGGCTCGTTGCCCATCGCAACGTCGTAGAGGTCGGCGAGCGTCGGCAGGCGCAGCACGCCCGGTCCGTTCTCCTGTGGCTTGTCGATCTCGCCGTCGATCTGCTGGTAGAGGTCGACCACTCCGCTTCGACGGGGGAACGCCCCCGTGCCGATCGTGGCGTGGGTCGGCGGAGTGTTCGACGGCGACGACCCGATCTCGGCGTCTTCGAACCAGACCCCATCGTCGATCAGGCTCGCGAGGAACGGCCAGTCCTCCGGCCACTGGTCGAGCACGTTGCGGCCGGCGCCGTCCCACACGAGCGTCAGGAGCAGCTTCGGCGGGCCGGCGCGTTCGCCGTCGGGGAGCACCGCCCGGCTCAGCACCTGGCCGTCGGGCGCGTGGAAGTCGAAGTCGAGCATGGTGGCGTTGGTGGGCGCGACATCGGCGAGCGTCGCGCGGCCGCCGACCCGCCCGAGCGGGGGGACCCTGCCGGGCCCGTAGAAGAACAGGGGAACCTCTTGCACGTAGTCCCAGGGGCCGGCGTGGCTTAGGCCCCCACCGACGTAATCGGGCTCGGCCGCCACGATCTGGATCTCGCCGCTCGCCGGCGCCTTCGTGCCTTCCCAGACCCTGAGGAGCTCGCGCCTAGGCAGATCGCACGCGGAGGAGCGCCTGCCGAGATCGGTCGGGGCCGCCGGGGGCGCCGGGGTGGCCGCGTCGGTCGAGGTCAGGCGCACCGTCACCGTCGCGATCAGGCCGATCACGACGACGAGAGCCAGCCCCTGCCCCCAGATCGGGATCGTGGGCCGACGAGCATGGTGTCCACCCGTCACGGCGGGCAAGCGTACCCGCCGATCGTCGGCAGGAGCCAGCGGGCGAGCGTCAGGACCAGTTCGGCGACGAGTCGATGCGGGCGCTCTTCGACAGGTTCTTCACGCCGGCGCCGTTGACCCTGATGACCCAGATCTGGTTGTGGCCGGTCCGGGTACTCGAGAACACCACGCGCTTGCCGTTGGGTGCGTACGAGGGATGCCCGTGCTTGCCCTGATCACCCGTGAGTCGCCGCGGCCTGCTGCCGTCGGCATCGATCAACCAGATCTGGCGAGCGCCGTCGCGGTTGCTGACGAAGGCGATCGTGGTGCCGCTGGGGGCGTACGCGGGCGCGGTCGACGCACCGACGTCGCCCGTGAGCTTGCGGAGTGAACCGCCGGAGGTGTTCATCGTCCACACGTTCGTCGCACCGCCCCTGTCACTGTCGAACGCGATGCGGGTGCCGTCGGGCGACCACTCGGGGGCGCGATCTCGCGAGCCTTGACCGGTGAGGTTCGACTGACCGCCGCCGTCGGCGTCCATCACCCAGATCTCGGCGTCGCCGGTCCGGGTGCTCGTGAACGCGATGCGCGAGCCGTCGGGTGACCAGGCCGGGCGCGTGTCGGCGCCTGCTGCGCGCGTGAGGCGTTGCCGGTTCGACCCGTCGGCGTCCATCACGAAGATCTCGGCGTCCCCCGGTCGAGAGCGCG
>JAOUEA010000133.1 GCA_029858935.1 Actinomycetota bacterium | reverse complement strand
AGGAGTTCTCGGCGGCCAGCGGCGTGCCGGCTTCCCTGATCCAGGCGGTCGAACGCGAGGGCATCCGGCTCGGCCGGCGTGTCGACGGACACGACCGCTACACCGCGGCCGACATCGATGTGGTGCGCACCGCGCTCCGTTTGCTGGAGTTCGGGCTTCCGCTGCCGCAGCTGCTGGCCCTCGCTCGCGACGCCGACACCGCGATGCGGGGGCTCGCCGAACGGGCCGTCGACCTGTTCGACGAGCACGTGCGAAAGCCGATCCGCGACACGGCAGGCGACGACGAGCGCGCCGCCGAGCAGATGGTCGATGCGTTCCGCGAACTGTTGCCGGCGGTCACGACGCTCGTTTCGCATCACTTCCGACGGGTGCTGCTCGAGACCGCGGAGGAGCACATCGAGGATCCGCTCGGCACGGGCGGGGCCACGGGCGCAGAGGCGACGTCGTGAGCGCGCGGCTTCCGCAGGGTGCCGACAAACGGCGCGCGGTGAGGGGGCTGTTCGACACGATCTCGCCTCGCTACGACCTCGTGAACCGGTTGATGACCTTCGGCATGGACGTCGGCTGGCGTCGCCGGGCCGTCGCGTCGCTCCGCTTGCCCGGGCGCTCGCTCGTGGCCGACCTCGCATGCGGAACCGGCGACTTCTGCAGGGAGCTCGAGCGGCGTGGCTACCGCGCGGTCGGGTTCGACTTCTCCCACGGCATGCTCATGCAGGCCCGCACCGACGCCGCGCTCGTGGAGGCCGACATCCTGCAGCTTCCGCTCGTCGACGCGGGAGTCGACGGGGTCACGTGCGGCTTCGCGCTGCGCAACGTGGTGTCGCTCGGGGGTTTCTTCCGGGAACTGGGGCGTGTCGTTCGGCCGGGCGGACGCATCGCGCTGCTCGATGCGAGCGAGCCCGACAACCGGCTGGTACGAGCTGGTCACGGCGTGTACTTCAGGCATGTGGTGCCGCTGATCGGCGGGGCGCTGTCGGACAAGGACTCCTACGCCTACCTGCCGAAGTCGATGGCGTATCTGCCCACGCCCGGCGAGATGTTGTCGATGCTGCACGACGAGGGCTTCCCCGACGCCGAGCGGCGCCAGCTCTCGGGAGGGCTCACGCAGCTCCTGATGGGAACTCATTCGTGACGCACGCCCTCCGGGCCAGCGCGCTCGGTCCGGCGTTCGACCTGCTCGCCGCGTACGCGGCGCCCCGTGGGTTCTTCTTCGAACGGGAAGGCCTCGGGGTGGCGGCCCCCTCGCTCGCCGACGGACTCCAGATCGGAGCTGCGTCGGACCTGCGGTCCCTCGCCCGGCAGAGCCTGAGGGTGCTAGCGGACATCGACTCGGACAGCGTCGCACCGATGGCGGTGGGGGCGCTGCCCTACGCGGCGAAGGACGCATCGCTGTGGGTGCCCCGGCGCATGGTGGGTCGTTCCGACGACGGCGAGACCTGGTTGCTCGAGCTCGAGGGCGACCCCGAGGGGGAACCGACGGCGTTCCTGCCGGAACGGGTGTTCGGCGACCTGCCGCACGAAGCGTTCCGTGCGATGCAGTTGTCGGAGAAGCCGGCCGCGAGTGTCTATGCGGCGGCAGTGGCGTCGGCCGTGGAGCGGATCGGGTCGAGCGATCTCGAGAAGGTCGTGTTGGCCAGAACGCTGCAGGTCGGAGCCGGCCGCGACCTCGACGCACGGCGCCTGGCCCATCGGCTGCGGGCCGTCGAGCCGCACTGTTTCACCTTCGCCGCGCCGACCGGCGACGGCGGTCGCGCGGTCCGCACGCTCGTGGGCGCGAGCCCCGAGCTGCTCGTGTCTCTCCGGGGCGCCCGGGTACGGTCGATGCCGCTCGCCGGCACCGCGCCACGTGAGGGCGACGCCGACGAGGATCTCGCGAGCGCCGAATCGCTCGCGGCTTCGTCCAAGAACCGTGAGGAGCATGCCATCGTGGTGGCGGCCGTCGCGGAGGTGCTCGGAGGGTTCTGCGACGATCTCTCCTTCGATGCAGAACCGGTGCTGGAGCCGACCGCCAACGTCTGGCACCTCGCGACCCGATTCGAGGGAACGCTACGAGACACGTCCGTCAGCGCTCTCGATCTCGTCGCCGAGCTGCATCCGACCCCGGCCGTCTGCGGGACCCCGGAAATAATTGCGCGCGCAATGATCTCCGAGTTGGAAGGGTTCGACCGGCGTGCCTACGCGGGCCCTGTCGGGTGGGTCGACGCCCGTGGCGACGGCGATTGGGCGATCTCCCTTCGATGCGCCGAGCTCGAGGGCGACCGTGCCACCCTCTACGCGGGTGCAGGCATCGTCGCCGCGTCCGATCCCGCGGGCGAGGTCGACGAGACCGACCGGAAGTTCCGCGCCTTCCTCGACTCCCTGCGCTGGAGCTGAGTCCGGGCCCGAAGGCTCAGGAGAACCGCCCGAGGTATCGCTGCGGCGTCTGACCGGTCGCCGTCGGCTTGGTGTTGCCGCACGGCTGGCTCGCGGGACTCCAGGTCCCACCGAGCCGCGTGAACTCGCCGCCGACCCAGAGCGAGTGGCCGTCGCTGTGCAGCGCCCAGATGCCGTTGTAGCTGTTCGTCACCGGCACGACCCAACTCGGATCGCGCTCCCCGCTGAGCGTGAGCGCGACGAGGCGGGGATGGAACACAGAGTTGCCGACGCATCGGAAATGTCCGCCCACGATGTACCGGTCGCCGTACTTGATCACAGTTTGCGACGACCCGTCGGTATCGGTCTTCCAGATCTGCTGACCTCCATATGTCAGCTTCTGCGTGAAGTCCGAGCCGCCCGCGGCCAGCACGACGCCGTCGGTGTCGAGCGCGAGGTGCCAGCCGAACGCGGCGCTGTCGCTCTTCACGGCCTTGTTCCACGAGTGATCGATCGTGCCGTCGGGAAGTAGTCGCACGATCGCCTTCTCAGCCGCCGACGTGCCGGTGGTCTCTCCGGGATTCAGAACCCAGTCGCACTTGCACGCGGCGAGCCACCCTCCACCCGGCATCGGCGCGATGTCGGTGTACATCGGTGGGGTGTTGTGGGCGCGCAGAGCCGGGTTGGTCAGCGGGACCGTCGTCGCGAAAGCGCCGACCGACTGGCCGTCGCGGTTCCAGGCGCTCATCTTCTTCCCGCCCCCGAGCACCAGGTTCCCGTCGACGAGGACCGTCTTCAAGGCCGGTGCCGAGAACCTGTTACCGATCTGCCCCGTGAGGCCGTCGAACTCCACGAGATTCTTCGAGCCGCCGCTGTGCTGGAACGTGCCGGCCGCGTAGACCTGGGACCCGTCGGTGGACAGGTCGAAGACGATCGCGTTGGAACCGGTGAGATCGGGCACGTCGACCCCTTGTGCGACGCGGCCCGTGGTGGCGTCGAGGGCGGCGAGATTGTTGAGCCCTCCCTCGACGACGTTGCCTTTACGGTCAACGAGGGCCGAGAACCTGCCTCCGACCCACAGGACGTTGCCTACCTGCACGATCTCGCGGACCTTGCCATCTGTGCCGAGCGTGTCGTCGGGCGTCGTCGAGGGGAGTGCGGCGGAGGCGATCCCTGCCGCGCTGAGGATCAGCCCGATGGCCATGAACGAACCGAGGGCCGGCCGGATGCCGGCGTGCAGGCGTAGGGCTTTCATCACGCTCCCAACCTCAGGTCGTGCCCCGGGGCTACCCTCCCCGGGGTCAGAAGGCCTAATCCCAGCAGAGCGTTGCCGTCTTCGTCAATACTCCGAAGGTCTCAGCGAGGGGCGTCCGGCGCATCGCGGAGCCCCGCCTCGACCGCACGTCGCGAGTGGGCACGGAGCACGAGCGCCTCGGCCGCGTCGACGGCGACCTCGATCACTTGGAGCCCGGCGCCGAACGCACTCAGGAGGCTCGGAACGAGGTCGGCCGCGCGCTCGATCCGCAGGTGGTTCGCCCCGGCGGCTCGACTGAGTGCACCGATGTCGGCACCGTGGGGAGTGACGAACAGGTCGCGGTGTTCGGGCAGGTCGCGCTGAGGAAGCTGGGAGAAGAGCTCCCCACCCCCGTTCGCGATCACGACGATGCACAGGTCGGTGCCCTGATGGCTGGCCCAGGCGAGCGCCCCGACGTCGTGCAGGAACGAAAGGTCGCCGAGCAGGGCAACCGTGGGCCCCGGGGCGACGGCCGCCACGCCGAGCGATGTCGAAACGAGCCCGTCGATGCCGCTCGCACCTCGGTTCGCCATGACTCGCAGGCCGTCGCGAGGAGCCATCGTCAGGTCGAGATCGCGGATCGGCGTCGAGTTGCCGACGACGAGCGTGCCCCCGTCGGGGATCGACGCTGCCACATCTCGCGCGACGCGGGGTTCGAAGGGCTCGCCGATGCCGTCGAGGAAGTCGTCGAGCGCCGCTCGTGCCCGCCGGTCGCCGTCTCGCCAGGCAGGCAACCAGTCCTGGGGTGGCGGCAGCAGACGGCGAGCCCACAGCTCGTCGACCTCGTCGGTGGAACGCGGGCCGGCCACGGCGACACCGACCCCACCTTGCTCCACGGGGCGGTCGCGCAGTGCACCGCTGACCGCTCCGGGATCGACCGCGATGCGCCACGATGCGAGGTGCTCCGGGTCGCTGTCCAGGTGCCATCGATCGGCCACGATCGACCGCTCGGCCGATGCGACGAACGACTGAGTCGCCCTGGTGGTGGGCGCCGCACCGAACTGGATCACCACGTCGGGCCGGTGCGCCTCGACCCACGCTCGGCTCCCGAGCAGCGATTGGCCGGCGAGCAGCGAGGCGTCGGGCACCCGCGCGTTCGAGACCGGTTCGGCGATGACCGGCCATGACATCGTCTGCGCCCAGAACATCGCTTCGTTCGTCAGGTCTCCGGGCCACCCGCCGACGACCACCGCCCCTCGGGCGCCCGACACCATCGTCGCCAAGCGGTCGGTCTCCTCGGGTGTGAGATCGGCGGATGGGGCAACCGGAAGGTCGAGTGCCTCATGCATCGTCGACGGCAGCTCCACGCCGGCAGACGGACTCAGCGGCTCTTCGAACGGGCAGTTGATGTGCACGGGTCCGAGCACGTCGGTTCGTTGGGCCTCCAGGGCCTCACGTGCGGCTTGGCGCCACCATGCTTCCTGCCCGGCGGCCTCGGGCACCGGGAGGTCGAGCGTCTCCCGCGCGTAGGCGCCGTAGAGGCCGATCTGCTGGATCGTCTGGTTGGCTCCCGTGCCGCGCAGACGCGGGGGACGGTCGGCCGTGAGCGCGACGAGCGGCACGCGCGATTGCGAGGCCTCGACCATGGCCGGAAGGAATTCCGCGGCCGCGGTGCCGCTCGTGCAGGCGATCGCGACCGGCTGGCGGGAAGCGCGCGCGAGCCCCACAGCGAAGAACGCACTCGAGCGCTCGTCGAGGTGGACGTGCACCTCGACATCGGGGTGGCGAGACAGGGCGAGCGCGAGCGGGGTCGAGCGTGAGCCGGGGGAGACGCACGCGTGGCGCAGTCCGCCGCCGACGAGTCCGTCGACCAGAGCCCATGCGCACGCGAGGTTGAGGTCGGCGCCTTCCATCACGCCGTGTGCCAGATCATGAGAGCGGCCGGCACGGCGTCGTACGACGACTGATCGACGGTGCCGAGCACGAGACCGAGCGCCATCAGCAGGCCGCACGCGGCGTGGGTCGCGGCGGTGCCCGTGAGCACCGGGATGAGGTCGCGTCCGGCCGCCGAGCCGACAGCTTCCATGGGGCGGATCGCGAGCGCCCACGCCCCGAGACCGAACAGGGCCCACTGCGGCAGTCCCGCTCCGTCGACGGCGATGTCCACGATCACCCCCAGCGCGATCGTCGCGAACGCCGCCACGACGGCCACGCGGTACAGGCGGCGGGTCGCACGATCGCCGATCCGCACGGCGAGCGTTCGCTTGCCGCTCGCCTCGTCGGTCGCGATGTCGCGCAGGTTGTTCGCCACGAGGATCGCCACCGCGAGGAACCCGAGCGTCGCACCGCCCCACCATGCCGCGGCGGGCACGGCCTCCACCATCACGAACGCCGAACCGGCGGTCGCCATGAGCCCGAAGAACGCGAACACCATCAGCTCGCCCAGTCCGAGGCCCGCATACGGCCGGGGGCCGCCGCTGTAGAGGAACGCGGCCATCAGCGCGAGTGCCCCGACGAACAAGATCACCAGCGGCTCGGTCGCGAGCGCGAGCGCGAGCCCGGCCACGGCGGCGACGCCGAGCGATGCGAGCGCCGCGAACAGCACGGCGCGCGGCGACGCTGCACCGGTCGCGGTGAGACGTGGCGGGCCGAGTCGCTCGCGCGTGTCGACGCCGCGCACCCCGTCGAAGAAGTCGTTCGCGTAGTTCACGCCGACCTGGAGACCGGCACCGACCACGAGGGCGGCTGCCAAACGCCACCAGATCGCCTGACCGGCGGCGGCCGTGCCCAGCACGACGGGC
>JAOUEA010000132.1 GCA_029858935.1 Actinomycetota bacterium | reverse complement strand
TCGCCGCGAGGTTCAGCGCCCCGCCGCGGTAGCCGTCGGAGACCTCGACGGCCTCGCCGGCGTCGAGGCCGATGCCGACGGGCAACGCCATGGCGGGGTCGTCGATCGAGGCCTGCACGAACGCGCTCTGCAGGTCGACCGCGGCCCTGATCGCCTGGCGGGCCGACGTGAACACCGCGAGCACCTCGTCGCCGCGGAACTCGAGGCCGGTGCCACCGCCCGCCTCGAGCGAGGCGCGCGCGATCGAGGCGAACCGCATCGCGAGGGTGGCGGCCGCCTCGTCGCCTCGTTCCTGTGTGAACGTCGTGTACCCGCGCACGTCGGCGATCAGGAAGATTCGGAGCGCCGGACCGCCGATCTCGGAGGTGACGGAGGAAGTCAGAGGGTGCTCCCCTCCAGGGTCGTGACCAGGATCAGGACAGGAGATCCGACACGTCGAAGCAGCTCACGATCGAGGAATCGATCACGATGTGGTCGCGATCGCCCGCGGTGGCGCACAGCGTGGTGGAATCGCCGCGCTCGCTGACCGACACCGCCGATTCCGTCACGTAGGTGGGAACGTCCGCGGTGGGCACCCACTCTCCCTGCTGCTCGCCGCGCGCCTCGGCGTCGGCCGTGACCTGGTCGGCCGTGTAGATGTCCCAGTAGATGTGGATGTGGTTCTTCGAGACGTCGGGAACGAAGTTCGTCTCCCATGTCACCGCGATCTCGTCGCCCTCGGCGACGGCGTCGACGATCGTGATCATGCAGCCCTCGACCGGACACGCGTTGGAGACCGGAGCTGCCGAGGTCTCGCCGTCAGCGACCGATGTCGCGGCGGTGTCGGCGGGCTCGTCACTCCCGCAGGCGGCCAGCGCAAGGCTCGCGACCGAGCCGACGATGATCCAACGCGACATGCCCTTGCGCATGAGCCCCCCTGATGCGTGAGCGTCGAGAGTAGACCCGGCGGCCGTTGCGAGGCAACTCCACCCGGCCCGGTGAGGCCGCGCTCGGCGGTCTCGATCGAGGGCGCTTCAGCCGCCGTAGCAGAGGAACGGCACGCGGCGCTCGATGCCCAGCACCATGTCGCCTACGTCGCCGGAGCCGACGTCGCGACCCCGCCCGCCGCGGATCACGTCTCCCGGCGCGTCATCGACCGCGGAAACGCAGATGTCGGAGCCCAGACCCCCCTCGACGCGGTCGATGCCGGTCTGGCCGACCACGACGTCGCGGCCGGTCTGGCCGAACAACCGATCGTCGCCGTCGCCACCCCACAGCCGGTCGCCGCCCTTGCCGCCGAAGATACGGTCGTTGCCGGGACGCCCGTAGATCTCGTCGACGCCGGGTCCGCCGCGGATCACGTCGTCACCGCCACGGCCGACGATGAAGTCGTGCCCGCCCCTGCCGCAGATCACGTCGTCACCCGACGTGCCGCGGATGGTCTCGCCCGCGCTCGTGCCGGTGATCGTGCACGGCGCGCCGGCGATGGCACCGACCGGAGCGAGGACGGTGACGCCCACGGCGAGCGTCGTCAGGACCGCGATGCGGAAGCCACGCATGGGGAAGCCTCTCTGTCGGGGAGACCACGACCGTAGGGCCGAATCGCGCGGTCCGCAAATCGCGGGTGGCACACGGGAAAAGCGAGGGAGTCAGGCCGGGCCATGGCGGCTTCGGAACGCGCGCATCTTCGCCTGAGCTCCGCACAGGTCCATCGTGCACCAGGTTCGGGACCGGTTCCTCGAATGGTCGAAGTACATCCAGCGACACCCGTCGTTCGCGCACGTCTTCATCCGATCCCACGATCCATCGAGCGTGGCACCGGCCACGAGTCCGAGGATGCGCTCGATGAACGCATCGACGCCGGTGCGAGACGCCGGCGCGAGGACGGCCGGCGTGGACAGGCTCACCACCACGGGGTGCAGGCTCGCGATCGCATCGACCGCGTTCAGAGCCTCGCCCCGGTCGGCCGTACCTTGGGCACCGGCGAGATCGCGCAGCGCTTCTCGCAACTCGTGCAGCTGCCGAAGGTCCCGGTCGCCGACCTCCGCCGGCGTCGCCTGGCCCCGGAGCCACTCGGTCGCCTGCGTCGGCGAGGCGAGCTCGTCGCTCCCGGTCTCGACGTCGAGGGTGTTCACGAACCGGCGGACCAGTTCGAGGTCGCCGGGTGCCGCGCTCGTCTCGTCCGATCCGCTCGCCATCGCGCCTTCGAGTATGCCCCGGCCCACCCGACGTCGCAACCACCATCAGAGCTTGACAGGTAACGTTGCCGGTGTCATCGTGTGACTGGTAACGAGACGCGAGGGGGTCGGAGATGCGAACGATCGACGTCATCGGGGTGCCGAGCAGCATGGGAGGGTTCGCACCGGGCCAGGAGCGGGCCCCCGCCGCACTCCGCCGTGCGGGCCTCATCGACCGACTCACGGAGGCGGGGGTCGTCGCTCGGGACCGAGGCGACGGCGAGCTCCGGCGATGGTTCCCCGACCGAGGCCACCCCTTCGCCCAGCACGTCGACGCGGTGCGCGACGTCGCGCTGGAGACCGCGATGCGGGTCACCGCCGCCGACGGCGATCTCGCGCTCGTGCTCGGGGGCGACTGCACGGTCGAGCTCGGCACGCTCGCAGGACTGCAGGCACGCGGCCCGGGCCGCGTCGGGCTCGTCTACGTCGATCTGCACGCCGACATGAACGCGCCCTCGACCGTGCCCTGGGGAGCCCTCGATTCGATGGGCATGGCCCACGCGCTCGGCGACGACCTCGCCGACCCCGTCCTCGTGAAGGCGTTCGCTCGCTCGCCGCTGTTGCAGCCCGACGACCTCTGGCTCTTCGGCCACGGCGAGGGCCAGGAGCACGAGCGGGAGCGCATCGCGGCGCTCGGCATCGGCCGCACGCCGGTCGAGGAGGTCGCGGCCGATCCCACGGGCTCGGCGGAGCAAGCCCTCGAAGCCTTCGCCGGCGACGTCGACCACCTCGCCGTGCACCTCGACGTCGACGTGATCGACTTCGTCGACCTGCCGCTGCAGGAGAACGTCGGCCGCAACGAGGGTCTGTCGTTCGACGCGACGATGGCGGCGCTCGGCGTCCTGCTCGCGCACCCGGCAGCCGCCTCGTTCACGATCTGCGAGCTCAACCCCGACCACGACCCCGACGGCACGCAGGTTCCCCGGTTCGTCGAGGGCCTGGTCGGCGCGCTCACCGCCCGCTGAACGTTGCTGCTCAGCCGGCGTGGCGGAGGATGTGCTCGTCGAGACGCTGCTCGAGATGCGACAGGCGGTCGTCGACGCGGTTGAAGCGCGACTCCATCGTCGCCGAGAGGGCGTCGATGCGGCCTCCGAGCGCCTCGCCCTGGGCGTCGATGCGGCCTCCGAGCGCCTCGCCCTGGGCGTCGATGCGCGCAGAGAGGGTGGTGCCCTGGGCGTCGATGCGGGCCGAGAGGCCGTCGAGGCGGGAATCGAGCCGCGCCGACATGCCGTCGAGGCGTGTGACCAGCAGGAACAGCGTTCCCGTCGAGATCGCCGCCACGAGCGCGATCGCGGACCACATCGCCGCCGTTTCCATCAGGTCGCGAGCCTAGCACCGGGTCGCGCTGCGGTTCCGTGACGCCCGTCACCGACACCCCATGAGCCGACACGCCCAGCGGCCGCCTATTGCCTCGAGCGCGCGACGATGGGACGATGCCGGGCATCCACGCGGATGCCCGTGAGGAGGTACGTCATGCGCAAGCTCACGGGCACCGTCGTGGTGCTCACGGCCGTGATGTCGATCGTGCCGACGTCGGTGGCGACGTCCGCGACGGGCTCCGGCAGGAATCCGTTCGCAGGCGACGAGGCATGGATCGCCTACCAGACCTTCCGCGACGGGCAGGAGGGGACCTGGCTGATCCACCCCGACGGCACGGGCGACCACCAGATCGACGAGGCCTTCGACGGGGCCCTGATCCTGCCGAACTGGTCTCCCGACGGCTCGACGATCGTGATGACGAGCCGGGACACCGGCGGTCGCGAGCCGCTGTACGAGTACGACCTGGCGACCGACACGATCAGCGGCCCGCTCTTCCCGTGCCGGGGCCGATGCCTCGGCGACGACGAACCGATCTACTCCCCCGACGGCACGAAGGTCGCGTTCGAGCGCGCCTCCTTCCCGTTCGTGGACGGCGCGCCCTCGGACTGCGGCCTGTGGATCGGGAACCTGGCGACCGGCAGGGCGAACCGGGTCACGAGCAACGCGCGATGCGATCGCGAATACTTCCCGCGGTGGTCCCCGGACGGCACGCAGCTGACGTATTGGCGGTGGCGCGAGGACGCGACGGGCACGACCGGCACAGCGGTGTTCGTGAGCGACGCCGACGGAACCCACGAGCGACGCCTGACCGAGTGGACCGACTTCGCCGGCGACCCCGACTGGTCACCGGACGGCCAGTGGATCGTGTTCAGCACCCACCCGTTGACGGCGTTCAACTTCCAACTCGTCGTGTCGGATCTGTTCCGAATGCGGCCCGACGGCTCCGACGTGCAGCGCCTGACGAGCTTCAACAGCATCAGACGCCGGGCGACACAGCCCCGCTTCACGCCCGACGGCCAATGGATCCTCTTCACGGCCGTGACCCCGCAGCGGCGGAGCCTCTGGGTCGTGCCGGCGGCCGGGGGGGACCCGATCGAGCTCGTCCGTGGCGGCATCTACACCCACGGCACCTGGCAGCCCGACCCGGGCGGCGTCTGAGATCGCGCGGGGGCTCGGTTACTCGATGTAGCCGAGCCCTCGCAGATGCTCTTCCATCTCGTCGGCCTCGGTGTCGTTGACCGCGCTCTCCCCGCCCATGCCGGGGATCGTCATGCCGGGGATCGCCGGGCCTGCCGCGGTCGAGCCCTCGTCGCCCTCGGCGACCTCGCGCTCGGTCAGCGTGCCCGCGCCGCCCACGACCTCGGTGAGCACGCGCCCGCTCGGCTTCACCGCGGCGGGCGCGTCCAACGCCCCGAGCAGCGTCGGGGCCATGTCGATCAGCGCCGGCGTGCGCTCGAACGGCTTCACGTTGGGGCCGACCGCGACGATCACGCCTTCCATGCGGTGGTCGCCGCTCACCCAGTCGGCGTCCTCGATCGCACTCTTCGCGTGCGTGAGGGAGTAGCCCTCGTTCGGCACCATCATGATGTCGGGCGCGTCGGAGGCGAACTTGCCGCTCGGGAAGACGTCCTCGCGCTTGGCGATCGACTTCACCGGCGTCTTGCCGGTCTTCGGGTCGACGTATGACCCGAGCCGGTCCATCAGCTCGTCGCGCACCTTCTCGTAGTCGCCGGGATCCACCACGCCGTCGATGTCGCGTCCGGCGAGGTTGATCGACACGCCCTCGCCCGTGGAGCGGATCGTCGTGTACGCCTTGGTCTTCGCCCAGTTCACCGACTGCGGCAGCGCGACCTTGCCGTGCAAGCCGAGCGTGTCGTAGACCTTGCGCGCGACCTTGCGCACCGGCCCCCACTGCATCGGGCCGAACACCGCGTTCGAGGCGCTGAAGTCCAGGTAGCCGAACTCGTGCAGCAGGCGGTCCATGTTCACCGCGCGCGTGCACGACTGGAAGCCGTGGTCGCTGATGAACAGGATGATGTCGTCGGGGCGCGCCCGCGAAACGAACGAGCCGATCGCGTCGTCGGTCTGGCGGAAGATGTCGGCCACCTTCTTGCCGATGCGCGTGTCCTTGTTCTCGGCGTAGTCGGGATGGTCGGGCGCGATGTAGTTGCTCAGGCAGTGCTGCGTGCGGTCGATCGAGACCCACACGCTCGCCATCAGGTCCCAGTCGGTGTTGTCCATGAGCCACTCGCTGGCCTTGATGCGCTTGCCCGTGACCTCGAACGCCTCGTCGAGGTAGGCGTCGGGCTTGTTGTGATAGGTCGTCCAGCTCATGCCGTTGATCGGCCACTCCAAGCCGGCCTTCTGCAGCTGCTCGGGCAGGTCGGCGGGCTGGGTGAACTGCCGGTTCTTCGGCAGCACGCCGCCGGCCGCGAGCGCGCCCTCGATCGCCGGCGGCGGGAACGTCAGCGGCACGTCGAGCAGCAGCTGCTTCTTGTTCGCGGCGGTCAGGTCGTCGAGGAACGTGCGCGCCTTGATCGACTTGTAGGTGACCGGGTACTGCTTGTGCGTGCCCGGCACCGTCTCGAGGATGTCGTACACGCCGTGGTCCACCGGGTCGACCCCGGTGAGGAAGCTCGGCCAGGCCGACCAACTGTGCGTGGGCACCGTGGAACGCAGCACGTCGCGCTGCCCCCGGTCGATCAGGGCCTGCAGGTTGGGCAGTGCGCCCTGCTCGAGCAGGGGGTCGAGGATGCGCCAGTCGGCGCCGTCCCACGCGATCAGGATCACTCGTGACATCTAGGAACTCCGTTTCCGCAGGTCAGGGATGCCAGCGAGTGTACCGAAGGGATTGTT
>JAOUEA010000009.1 GCA_029858935.1 Actinomycetota bacterium | reverse complement strand
CCCAATAGCACGCCTGGTGCTCGTGGATGGCGGCTGTGGCGTGTTGTCGCGTAGGCCGACATATGTTGGCCGCCGGTGGGCGCTCGAACGGCCATCAGAGAGACACCCACCCGCTCCTTTCGACCTCATACGGTCTGATCACGACCTTCACCCTCCTGTCTTCCCCCGCGACCGCCTGGAAGCCCACGGCGACTCGCGTTGCGAGTTCCTGCAGGGCCTCCTTTGTGCGCTCAGCGCGTTCCCATAGATCAACGTTGATTCTGGTCACCTCGCCATCGAAGTCGTCGGGCGCCAGGACAGGAACCACGTTGATCTCCCAGTCGTTGATGGCGAGTTCAGGCATGCTGGTCAGCGCGCGCGTTATCGCCTCCGCAAGATCTGCCAGCCGGTCGTCCCTTCGCAGATTGAAGACGGCAACCATTGGCATCGTTCTTCCTCCCTCACCGCTATTTGTCCCTGCCTCGAACAAGTTGACCTGATCGTCCCACGTCGCCACGTCGAACGAGCTGCACTCCGGGCATTGAGGCCGCTCCACGGATGCGGCCCGGACCTTGAAGTCCGAGCCGCATCGCCGACAGGCCGCGTTGAGCCAGATCACGACGCCTCGCCGAGCAGCACCCTGCGGATGAACTGCGCCCGCGTCTCGCCCTCGTTCCGGACGGCACCACGGGCAGGCGCCCACGTCTTGTCCGGGATCGTGGGCGCGGCCAGCAGCCGCTCCGCGAGCGCCTTGTCCTCCGGCTTCGTTGCCGACTTCGCCGGGCATTGTCGCATGTCAGGAGCACCGGCCGTGCGGAACGGCGTGCCGGACCCGTGGCACCTGTACCGCGTGGTCGGCTAGGCCGACGGACGTCGTTCCCCTGTCTGCTCGACGGCCGGCGGCCCCCCGCCGCGTGGGAGGATGGAAGAGACCTCTCATGCGGAAGGACTGATGGACCTGTGAGCAGCGATCTCGCCGGGGCGCGAGGGCGGTTGGAGACCGCCGAGGGCCCGATCGACCTGTTCCGGATCGACACGCTTGCCGATGCAGCCGATCTCGCCAGGCTGCCGAAGACCGTGTTGATCCTGCTCGAGAACCTGCTCCGCCGCGCTGGCTCGCGCGACGTGTCTGAGGACGACGTGCGAGCGCTCGCGAGCTGGCCCGAACCGGCTCGCGACATCGCCTTCATGCCGGGCCGCGTGCTGATGCAGGACTTCACGGGTGTGCCGGCAGTCGTCGACCTCGCGGCGATGCGCGGCGCCGCCGAGCGTGCGGGTGCCGATCCGATGGTCATCGAGCCGTCGATCCCGGTCGACCTGGTGATCGACCATTCCGTGCAGGTCGACCTGTTCCGCACGCCCGAGGCGTACGAGCGCAACATCGAGTTCGAGTATCGGCGCAACGCCGAGCGCTACTCCCTGCTCCGTTGGGCGCAGCAGACCTTCGACGGGTTGCGGGTCGTGCCGCCGGGCGCCGGCATCTGCCACCAGGTGAACCTCGAGCACCTCGGGCAGGTCGTTTCGGTGCGCGCAGGCGTGGCGATGCCCGACACGCTCGTCGGCACCGATTCGCACACGACGATGATCAACGGGCTCGGCGTGCTCGGATGGGGCGTGGGTGGCATCGAGGCGGAAGCCTCGATGCTCGGGCAGCCGATGTTCCTGCCGCAACCGGTCGTGATCGGCGTGCGAACGCTCGGCGAGCTGCCGCCCGGAACGACCGCCACCGACCTGGTCCTCACGCTGACCGAGATGCTTCGCGGCCACGGGGTCGTCGGGAAGTTCGTGGAGTTCTTCGGCGACGGGCTATCGTCGCTCTCGATCGCCGACCGGGCGACGCTGTCGAACATGTGCCCTGAGTACGGGGCGACCGCGTCGTACTTCCCGGTCGACGGAGAGACGTTGCGCTACCTCGCGTTCACCGGGCGCGGCGACCGGGTCGACGTCGTGGAGCGCTACACGAACGAGCAGGCGCTGTTCCGGCGTGACGGCGACCCCGAACCGGTGTTCAGCGAGATCCTCGAGCTCGACCTGTCGGCGGTCGTGCCGTCGATGGCCGGGCCGAAGCGGCCACAGGATCGGGTGGCGCTGCCTGATGTGTGGGCGTCGTTCGTCGGGGCGTTCCGCGATCATGCCGAGCCCGATCCGAAGGCCACCGAGGTCGGACGGTTCGTGGCCGAGGGCGGCA
The DNA here is from genome assembly GCA_029858935.1 of Actinomycetota bacterium. Lineage (GTDB taxonomy): Bacteria > Actinomycetota > UBA4738 > UBA4738 > HRBIN12 > JAOUEA01. Next base: position 22,941 of record JAOUEA010000009.1, on the reverse strand, counting down.
CGCCGCGCCAGGACGAGCTCCCCGGCGATGACGACGTGACCGACCGGCCGGCCGGCGAGGGGACGATCGGCCACGGCAGCGTGGTGATCGCGGCGATCACGAGCTGCACGAACACCTCGAACCCCAGCGTGATGCTGGCCGCAGGACTGCTGGCGAAGACGGCGGTCGAGGCCGGGCTCGACGTGAAGCCGTGGGTCAAGACGTCGCTCGCGCCCGGTTCCAGGGTGGTGACCGACTACCTCGACCGAGCGGGGTTCACGCCCTACCTCGACAAGCTCGGGTTCGCGCTCGTCGGCTACGGATGCACGACGTGCATCGGCAACTCCGGGCCGCTGATCGGCCACGTTGCCGCGGCGGTCGACGAGCGGGACCTCAACGTCGTCGCCGTGCTCTCCGGGAACCGGAATTTCGAAGGCCGGGTTCACCCGCAGGTGCGCGCCGCCTATCTCGCGTCGCCACCGCTCTGCGTCGCCTACGCGCTCGCCGGACGCATCGACCTCGACCTCACGGCCGATCCGATCGGCCAGGGAGCGAACGGCCCCGTGTTCCTGCGTGACATCTGGCCGAGCCCGTCCGAGGTCGCCGGGGCGATGGCCACGGCGGTCACCGAACAGCAGTTCACGAGCCAATACGAGCGCGTCTGGGACGGGGACGAGCACTGGCAGCGGCTGCAGACACCCGCCGGGTCCGCCTACGAATGGAACGGCGGCTCGACCTACGTTCGGGAGCCTCCGTTCTTTCACGCGCTCGACGACGATCGACCGGTCGGCGACATCGAGGGCGCCCGCGTGCTCGTGAAGGTCGGGGACTCGATCACGACCGACCACATCTCACCGGCGGGCTCGATCAAGCTCGACTCGCCAGCGGGGGCCTACCTGCGCGAGCGAGGGGTGGAGCCGGTCGACTTCAACTCGTACGGGTCGCGGCGCGGCAACCACGAGGTGATGATGCGAGGCACCTTCGCGAACATCCGCCTGCGCAACGAGATGGCCCCCGGCACCGAGGGGTCGTTCACGACCCACCTGCCGAGCGGCGAGGTGACGAGCGTGTTCGAGGCGGCCGATCGCTACCGCACCGAGGCCACGCCGCTCGGAGTGCTCGCCGGCAGGGAGTACGGCAGCGGTTCGAGCCGTGACTGGGCGGCCAAGGGGCCAAGCCTGCTCGGAGTGCGCTTCGTGATCGCGGAGAGCTACGAGCGCATCCACCGGTCGAACCTGGTCGGCATGGGCATCCTGCCGCTGCAGTACCGCGACGGCGAGACGGCCGGGTCGCTCGGTCTGAGCGGCTGGGAGATCTATTCGGTCCGGGGGCTCGAGGCGGGCATCTCGCCACGCCAGATCGCCACGGTCGAGGCCGTCACCGACGGCGGGTCGGCGATGTCGTTCGAGGCGATCGTGCGCATCGATGCCGAGGCCGAACTCGAGTACTTCCGTGCGGGCGGCATCCTGCGCTTCGTGTTGTCGCAGATGCTCGGCGCCTGACCTCGCCGGTCCCACACACGGAAGGAAGGCGGGGCGTTCGGCCCCGCCTTCCGTTCGCCGTTCCTGCCTCGTGGTTCAGGCGAGGATCGGGTGCTTCTGAACGAGCTCGGTACGCTGCCACACCTTCCCGAACCCGAGGTAGATGCCCGCGTTCGCGAAGATCAGCGCGCCGAGGACCAGCGCGTCGACGATGTGGTCGTCCATGAACGGGTTGTGCTCGGGCCAGATCGCCGTGGCCGTGTAGAAGATCGCCATCCAGGCGATGCCGCCGATGCTCGCGAGCTTGACGCCGATCCCGAGGACCAACGCGAGCCCGATCGCCAGCATCGAGAGCATGTACACCCAGTCGACCCAGGCTGCCGACGTGGGGCCGACGTCGGTCATCTGGAATCCGGTGATCGTCTGGTAGAAGTCCGTGAACGGACCCTTCGTGGCGAACCCCAGCACGCCGGCTGTCGGCGATCCGCCGTTGATCCAAGCGGCGTCACCGAAGAAGTCGATCGTGCTCGCCCCGGTCTCCTCGTTGACGACCCTCCCCGTCGAGAACCCGAGGGCGAACGCCTTGTCGAGGAACGCCCACAGGAACGTCCAACCCATCGCGAGCCGCAGAAGCCCCATCACCACGCTGAGGCCCGAACGGGTCTTCGGCGTCGCCTCGGGGATCGCGACCGGCTGAGCCTTCGTGCGATCCTGCGTCTGCATGTACCCCACCTCCTTCGTTTCCTAGGGAGATGTTCTCCCGAGGCGGGGGTCGATGACCTTGCCGGGCGGCCCCGCATGGGCGGGACCTTGGGCCCGGTGCCGGATGGGGTCGCACGTGCGGACCTTGCGCCCCGGCGCGCCCACGCCGCTACTCGACGACGGAACCGGGCGTGGTGGTGTGTCGTGCGAGGTAGGCGGCGGCCTCTGCGCGCCGTGCGACCTCGAGCTTGGACAAGATCGAGGAGACGTAGTTCTTCACTGTCTTCTCGGCGAGGTTCAGTTCGTCGCCGATCTCCTTGTTCGTGCGCCCGTCGGCGACGAGCGAGAGGATGCGTTCCTCCTGCGGCGATAGGCGGGCGAGCTTCTCATCCTTCATCAAGTGCTTGCCCTTGCGGAGCCGATCGAGCACTGCGCTGGTGACGCTTGGATCGAGCAGCGAATCGCCGGCTCCGACGGCCCGGATCGCTCGGAGCAGATCACCGGATCTCACCTGCTTCAGCACATAGCCCGACGCCCCGGCCATGATCGACGCGAACAAGGCCTCGTCGTCGGCGAACGACGTCAGCATCAGCACGCGCGTCTCCGCGTGATCAGCGCGGATCTGTCGGGTCGCCTCGATGCCGCTGCCGTCGGCAAGACGCACGTCCATCACGACCACGTCCGGGCGGGTGCGATGGGCTTCGTCGATCGCCTCGCGGACGGTGCTCGCCTGGGCGGTGACGACGACGTCGTCTTCGGCATCGAGCATCGCTTTGATGCCGTCGCGCACGATCTCATGATCGTCGACGAGCATCACGCGGAGCGGTGCTTCCTTCGTCACGGCCCCATCCTATCTGGGGCTCAGGCGTTTCGATCGGCGGCCCCGGCGGAGGCCAGCAGCGAATCGCGCACCCTGTCGAGGAAGTCCTTCAGGGTGGCCTCGGCGACCCTGAACAGCACGGCCCGGTCGATCGCTCGGCCGATCGCACCGAGCGGCGGTACGTAGCGGGCGCTCATCGCGAGCTGCGAATCGTGTGGACCGAGTGGGGCGATCTCGAGATCGGCGTCCAGCGCCGGGAACAGTCCACTCGCCCCGGTGGCGGTCCATCGCAGCGGTACCACGGTCTTGCTCGGCATCTTCACGGGCTCGCCGAATTCGATCGCCACCGTTCGCGCCACGCGCACGTCGTCGCCGAATCCCACCTCGGCCAGCAGGGCATCGCCGTGGAAGTTCGCTTTGCCCGCGAGCCCGGGCAGCCAGGCATGCGGATCCCTCAGCAGTGCCTCCTCGACCCGATCGGGGTCCATCGGCAGCTCTACGAAGTATCGAGCGAACACGCGCCCAGTGTCCCGGCCTCGCCCGAGGTGTCGCAGGGACGACGGTCCCGACGGGTCGGGGCCTGTTGGCACCCGTTCGGCACCTGTCTCGCCCGCAGACTCCGGGCCCATGAACGTACATGGGATGTGTCGAAAAGGAGTTCGATGATGCGCAGGTTCCGCAGGGGGGCAGTGGTGATGATGGCCGCGCTCGCACTCGTCACCGTCGCGTGCAGCGGTGGGGACGGCGAGGTACCGACCGCGGGTGACGGTCAGGCCGCGGCGGGGGGTCCAGTCACCGTCGAGGTGACGCTGACCGATTTCGCGATCGAACCGGCCGGCATCGAGGTAGCGGCGGGCGCCGACATCACCTTCACCGTGATGAATCACGGTCAGGCGCCGCACACCTTCGGCGTGGTGGTCGATGGCCAGACGCTGGAGACCCCGAGCATCGACGCCGATGCCACCGCGACCCTGGACGTGCCGGCGCTCGTCGCCGGCGAGTACGAGACCTTGTGCACCGTGCCCGGCCACGACGAGCTGGGCATGGTCGGCACGCTGACCGCGACCGAAGGGGCCAACGGGGCGGCCGGCAGCGGTGAGGCGGGAAGCGACACCCTCGCGGCCGGAGACGCTGGAGCGGCGGACCATTCGAACATGACTGCCGAGGAGATGGCAGCCGGTCACGAGCAGGGCGTCGTGGATTTCCTCGCGGGCGAGGAGACCGACACCGCCGGCAACCAGCCGCTCGAGCCCGAGATGGACGGCGACGTCAAGGTCTTCAACTTCACCGTCGAGGAGATCCAGTGGGAGGTCGCCAAGGGTCAGTTCGTCGACGCGATGGCGTTCAACGGTCAGGTGCCGGGACCCGAGATCCGCGTGAGTCCCGGCGACCGGGTGCGATTCGTGACCCAGAACCAGATGACGCAACCCTTCGTGCTGCACTTCCACGGTCTCACGGTGCCCAACAGCGAGGACGGTGTTCCGTACATCACCCAGCCGCCGGTCATGCCCGGTGAGTACTGGACCTATGAGTTCACGATCAAGGACCCTCCGGGCATGTACGTCTACCATTCGCATTTCAACTCGACCGAGCAGGTTGGCAAGGGGTTGTACGGAGCGCTCATCATCGAGCCCAGGAACGGCCGCTGGGCCGGGGTCTTCGGCGCAGAACCCACCGTCGAGGCCACGATGTTCGTGGGCGACGGTCCGTTGGGCTACAACCTGAACGGCAAGTCGTTCCCTGCGACTTCGCCCATCGTTGCCGACGAGGGTGACTGGGTGCTGGTGCACATGGCGAACGACGGAGCGCTGTTGCACCCGATGCACCTGCACGGGTTCCACTTCGTGGTCGTAGGCGTCGACGGCTTCCCGCTCGCGCCCGAGGATCGCTACAAGCTCGACACGTTGGTCGTCGCCCCCGGAAGCCGCTATGACATCATGGTGAAGGCCGACGCACCGGGAGCGTGGGCCTTCCACTGCCACATCCTTCCGCACGTGGAGGGGCCGGAGGGCATGTTCGGCATGGTGACGGCACTCGTCGTGCAGTGACGGTCAGAGGTCAGAGTGGAAGCAGCGCGATGATCGTCGTGCCCTCACCGGCCACGCTTTCGATCGAGAGCTCGCCGCCCAGCGACGAGATGCGAGCGCGGAGATTGCCCATGCCCATGCCCGAGCTCGGCGTGGCCGGGTCGAATCCCCGGCCGTCGTCGTCGATCTCGAGCTCGGCCCCTCCGTCGGATCGCCGCAGACTGACCCGGCACGATGTGGCGTCGGCATGGCGTCCGACGTTCGACAGTGCCTCCCGCACCAGCTGCACGACGTCGGCGGCACGGCTCGCGAGCTCGGCGGCGACCGCGCCGTCGACGTCGACGATCGTGAGCACGTCAGTTCGTTCCTGGAATTCGGCCGCGAGCTGCTGCAACGCCTGACCGAGCTGGCGGTCCGCGAGGATGCCCGGGCGCAGGCCGAAGATGTAGTTGCGCAGATCTCGGATCGCCCGGTCGACCTCCTCGGTCGCGTTCTCGATGCGCCGAGCGATCTCCGCGTCGCTCGTCATGGCCGCCGTGCCCTGCAATCCCATGCCGACCGCGAACAGCGCTTGGATGACCCCGTCGTGCAGCTCCTTCGCGATGCGTTCGCGTTCCTCGAGCAGTTCGAGCCGGGCGAGCTCTTCCTGGTGACGGCGCGTCTCCTCGTAGAGGCGAGCGTTCTCGATCGCGACTCCGGCTTGCGTGGCGAGCACGACCAGCGCCTGTTCGTCGTCTTCGGTGAATTCCGCAGCGTCCTGCTTCTCGGTGAGATAGATGTTGCCGAAGATCTGCCCGAGCGCCTTCACCGGCGCTCCGAGGAACGAGTGCATCGGCGGATGGTTCGGGGGGAAGCCTGCCGATCGAGGGTCTGCTCCGATCTCCGGGATGCGCATCGGTCTGCGCTCTCGGATCAACAGGCCGAGGATGCCGTGTCCGACCGGCGGGTCACCGATCGCCGCACGCTGCTCTGCGGTCACGCCATGGGTGATGAAACGCTCGATCCGCGGCCTGTCTTCGCCGAGTACCCCGAGCGCGCCATACCGGGCACCGGTGATCGCCACTGCAAGTTCGACGATACGGTCGAGCACGGCGTCGAGATCGAGCTCGGACGCCAGCGCCAGGCCGGCTTCGATCAACATGCCCGCTCGGGCATCGCTGGCCGCCGTCGTTCGGGCCAGGGCCTTCGCCGTATCGTCGGGCATGGCCCGAGCCTAGCAACGGGAAGCTCCAGGTCGCGGCGAGCTCGGTGAAGGCGCGTCGAGCCGGCAGGTCATGCTCGGGCGGCAGGCTCCTCGGCTCGGTTCCGGACCGGAGCGACGGGCCGGGGAGGTCGGTATCCGGAGGTGAGCGCTCGCACGAGCGTGAGGAACACCACGGACAGACCCGTCAACGCGTAGATCGTGAACATCCAGGGCCGTTCGCTGTCCGTGCCCGCGAACACTCCGTGCAGGAGCGTCAGGGCGAACGTGGGAACGGCGAGCAGGTGCAGCCGCCGCCACCATGCGGTGCCGATCCGCTTGCGGACCCACGACGAGACGATCACGATGACGACCGCATACATCGCCACGACGCCCGCGGTGATCGCGACCGGGCGGTACTCAGCCGCCATGGGCACCGTGACCGCGACCAGCGAGAACGGCATGAACCCGTCGATCAGCAGCAGGCCGACGTGGAGTCCGAGCAGTGCGAGTCCCGTCGATGCGGTGAGCGCATGGAACGTGTTCGCCGCTTGTTTCGAGATGCGCTTCGTCACGAGCGACGTCGTCGCGATCAGGCCCCACGCCACCGACAGGAACAGCATCAGGTAGCTGCCGATGCCGGCTGCGCGCAGCAGGATCCACGTGGTCATGCGGCCTCCTCATCCGGACTGCTCCCGGCTTCGGGCGCGAACGAGTTGTGAACGACGCCGTCGGTGCCGACGATCACGCTGGGTGCCGAGGCCGCTGCCCGGGTACCGAGCAGGAGGGCAACCGTAGCCCGCACCTCGGCTTCCGCGCAGGTGGGTGCCCACGTCGTGACCTGCTCGGCGTCGCTCCTCGATGGAGCGCCACGACGAGGGTCGATCACGTGATGCAGGCCGGTGCCCCATGATCGCCGCGCGGTGCTCGAGGTCGCCAGCGCTCCTCGATCGATGGACAGGACGACGAGCGGAGCGTCAGGATCGTGGGGATCTTCGACATCGACCGGAAGCCGGGGGGCCCGTCCGCCGACACGCAGGTCACCACCGGCAGACACGAGCACCCACGGCATGCCGGCCGAGAGCGCCCCGGCAACCGCGAGATCCACCGTCCATCCCTTGGCGATCCCTCCGAGGTCGAGTCCGACCCCGGGGGGAAGGCGCAGCTCGCGGTCGGTGAGTTCGATCTCCGCCCACCGTCCGCACGGCACGGGAGGGCGCAGCCGGCCCCTGGCCGCTCGGATCACGTCGTCGAAGTCCCGGTCGTACCCGGCCGCTTCGACGGCGCGAAGGACCGTCGGGTCGAAGGCACCGTTCGTCTGTGCGGCGCGATCGAGCGAGAGCCGCAACAGGGTTCGGAATCGGACGGATACGACCGTCCACCTGCCGGCCCGGTCGTTCACCCTCGACAGCTCGCTGTCGTGTCGGAACCGGCTGAACCGTTGTTCCTCTCGACCGAAGATGTTCTCGACGACACGCTGCCCCTCCTCGAAGCGCTCGGCGGGCCCGTAGACGGTGAGCGTGGTTCCCATGGCGCGCCGATCTGCGCGTCGACGTTCCTCGCGCATCACGATCCCCCGGTGGAGGGAGGGGGCGCCGGCGGCGGGGCCGCCGACGACCCGGATGACGACGAACTCACGCTGGGAGCCTGTACGTAGGTCACGGGGGCGCTGGCCGCCGGCTCCACGATCACGATCCGTCGCGTGATACGCCGAACGATGACGCGCTGCCGAGGGACCCAGCGGTCCCTCGGCGGCTCTGTACGTTCAGGCATGGGGGCTGCCCCCAGTGCGCCGATCCCGGCGAGGAAGGTTGCCAGGCCGGTCGTCCACGCGAGTGCCCGCAGACGCCGCCGGCTCCATCGAGCCTTCCGACGGGGAGCGTCAGTCATCGCTGCCCGCGCCGTCTTCGTGATCACCTTCGTTCTGATCGCCGTCTTCGTGATCACCTTCGTTCTGATCGCCGTCGTCCTCGTGCTCGTTCTCGTCGGCGTCGTCGTCCTCGTACGTCCCGTTCGAGTCATCCCCGGACGTGCCGCTTGAGTCGTCGCTCCCGCTGCCGTCGGTCGAGGAGGCTGGCGTGGAAGCCGCGATCTGGACGACCTCCCCGGGCTTGGGGTCGGCCTTCTCGTGAACCGTCACGGTGCGGCGGATGGTGCGGACGATGGGTTCGGGCGACGATCGCCGTTCCACCCGGGGCACGGCGCTGCTCACGGTCGGACCTGTCATGCCGACGGCGACGGCGAGGCCTCCGACGATCAAGGTCAACACCAGTCCCGCGGCTATCGCGAGTGCGGATCGCTTGTGCATGCGAGCACCTCCTGCGTTCGCGGCGGGCTCGTTCCCGCCGGATCCCACGTTAGGGAGGGCTCGTGAAGGCGCTGAACAAGCGCGAGTTAAGGTTCCGGTAAGCCCGAGATCGATGTCGTCCCCTCGACGGGGGAGGCCGTCGGGAGGACGGGTTCGTTCAGACGATCGTGGTCAGATCAGCGAGCAGGAGCGGTTCGTTCGTCGGCGCCGTGGGGCAATCGGCCGCTTCGCTCGTGACCGCCATCGTGTCGGTGGTGCCGATGTTGGCGTCGACATGCAGCGCGATCACTCCGTCGACCGGCGTGACGCACCCGCCCGACACCGCCGCACCGTCCTCGATCATCCAGATCTCGTAGACGTCGCCCGGACTCGGGTCCGGCAACCCGCTGCCCCAGAAGACGGCACCGGTCTCGCCCGGCGTGAAGGCCATGGCGAGCGTTCCCTCGGACGTCCCGGTGAAGGCAACGACCCGTTGTGACGAGGTCGCCTCGGTCACCTGCGTGGTCCTCGGCGTGAGCGTGACGACCGCGAGCACCATCACCGCGGCGGCCGCCGCCGCCACGGCTGCCCAAGCCCACGGGCGGCGAGACCGGCGCGCCGAGAGCTCATCACGGGGCGTCTCGAGATCGGCGGCCACCGGTGGTCGCGCGGTGGCGGCGATGATGCGATCGACCATGTCGTCGTCGATCGGCTCTGGCGTGAGCGCGAATCCGAGTCGCCCGGCGGTCTCGGCGAATCCGGCCTCGATCGATCCACAGGTCGTGCAGGCACCGTGCGCCGCGCGCTCGCGATCGAGGAACGCGCGGTCGCCGTCGTCGAGGCCACCCAGCGCCTCGGCGGCCATGAGCTCTTCGATGCGGTAGTGATCGAGCGTCATCGTTCGACCTCCTGCAATCCCGAGCGCATGCGTCGCATCCCCAGCAGGGTGCGCGACTTCACGGTGCCGAGGGGAATGCCAGTCCTTTCGGCGATCTGCGACTGCGAGAGGCCATCGAAGTACATCTGCTCGAGCACCTGGCGTTGCTCCGGAGGAAGCTCGTCCAGCGCGGCACGCACGATCCGACGTTCCTCCGGAAGTCCTAGTTGACGCACCACGTCGTCGGCGTGGTCGGTCTGCTCCTCGAGGGCTTCCGGGATGGCAGCCTCGGCGCGGCGATGATGCGCCTCCTCGCGGCGCACGAGATCGACGGCGCGGTGATGCACCATGCCCATGAACCAGCTCCTCACAGAGCCCCGCTCACCGTCGTAGGCGCCCGGATCCCTCCAGACAGCCATGAACGCCTCCTGCACGATCTCCTCCGCCAGATGCGATTGCCTCACGATCCGCTTCGCGAGGGCTTTGGCCGAGGGCGCGTACCTGTGGAACAGTCCACGGAACGCGTCCTCGTCGCCCTGGCGCAGTCGCGCCATCAGATCGCGATCTCGCGCCTCGGGCTGGTCAGCGACGCCCATCGACGCGCTCCGGTCCAACGTCTGCATCGTCTGCGACAAGGGCACCTTCCACGGAGCGGGCTCGTCTCGCGGGGTATTCGCAGCAGGTGCCCGAGCGGATGGTCAGTCCTCCGCCCTATCGTGCAGCCGCCGTCCGGCCGTCTCGAGGATCTGCGACAAGGTCGTCGGCGTTTCCGGCTCGTAGAGCGCGCTGCCGACCGAGAGCGACAGTGGCCTCGGCGGATCCTGCTTCGCGTTGTGTACGGCGATCGCCTCGACGAGGCGGGACAGCACGAGGGTCTCTGCGCCGGTCGCCTCTCCGGTCAGCAGCACGGAGAAGGTGTCGTCGGTGATGCGAGCGGGCAGGTCCGCATCGCGCACTGCATCGAGCAGCACCTCTGCCGCCTCGCGGGCGTCGGCATCGGTGACCTCGCCGTCGATGCGCACGAACAGGAACACGACGGGGGCCCGGCTCCGGTCGGCCATGCGCAGGTGATGCTCTGCGATCGGAACGAAGCCTCGCAGGTTGGGCAGCCCCGTCACCTCGTCGGTCGTGGCGAGCTCTCGGCGCAGACGCCGGATCGAGGCGGCGTAGCTCACGGCTCGGGGGAGCAGCCCGACGGGGATCGAACCCAACACGAGGTGATCTTCGGCGCCGGCGTGCATCGCGACGGCGCCGTCGGCTTCTTGGCCGGCCTCGGTCACGACGACGACCGCCGCCCGAGGTGCTTTCCCGCGCACCGAGCCGAGCAGCTCCAGTGGCCCCTGGCCGTTCATGGCCACGACGACGGCGTCGAGCGAGTCGTCTGCGCTCACCTGATCGAGATCGTCCGCGGAACGCACGTCGAACCGCTCGTCGTCCGCGAGCTCGGCGGCCATCGCCGCGTCGAGGCCTACGAGCATCACCGTCACCGCATCATCCATGTGCCCTCCTGGTCGTGGCGGGATTATCCCATCCGCATCTGCGCGCGCCGCATCTCGGGCCCCGAGCGTCGTGGAAGGCCTCCCGGCCGGGTTCGCTCGACACGGTCCGCCACAGGAACGCCACGCTCTGCGCGGGGCGTGCGCCGGATGCCCGCGGGTACGCTTGGCACCATGTCCGAGCCTTCCTCCGGCGTCGCTGCGCCCGCGGATCGCGGGCGTCTCGCGCGCGCCGCGGTCGCGATCACCGCGACGTTCTCCCTGCTGATCGGCGTGGGCACCGCATACAGCCTCGTGGCCTACAAGCAAGCAGGCGACGTCGGCGCCAACGAGGGGTTCCTTCCGCCAAGTGCGGAAGGGGATGCAGCGGCCACATCCGACGACCCGTGTTCGCGCGACGTCTGCAACTATCTCCTGCTGGGCAGCGACTCCCGCGCCGGTCTGACAGCCGAGGAGCGTGATCAGTTCGGAACCGACCAGGAGATCGGGGGAGAGAACCGAGCTGACACGATCATGCTCGTTCACACCGATCCCGGCCTCGAGAAGGCGATCATCCTGTCGTTCCCGCGGGATCTGTGGGTACGTATCCCCGGTCAGGGCTGGAACAAGATCAACGCGTCATTCGAGGGAGGTCTCGATGGAGGCGGGCCTCGGCTCGTCGCCCGCACGGTGCAGAAGCTCACCGGCTTGCCGATCGATCATGTCCTGTACGTCGACCTCGCCGGCTTCCAGGGCCTCGTCGAGACGCTCGGAGGGGTCGACATGTGCATCCCCGGCGAGAACGTGAATACCCCCGGTCAGGTCGAGGCCCCGGGTGGAGGCACGGTCTACTACGAAGATCGCGGCTATATCGCCGATCCCTTCACGGGCCTGCTCGTCAAGCCTGGATGTAGCACCCTTCCCGCCGACCAAGCGCTGGCATACGTGCGGACCAGACATCTCCGATGCGATGGAGCGGCCCCCGACTTCTACCGCATCACGCGTCAGCAGCAGTTCCTGCGTGCCGTCATCAACCGGCTGCTGCAACCTGATCAGCTGGCGAAGCTTCCGTTCCAGATCAAGCCGATCCTCCGGAACCTGGAACGAGACGACGAACTCAAGATCGCGGACCTCGCATATCTCGTCGGTCAGCTGGAGGGCATCTCCACGGGCGCGGCCGAGTTCCGGACCGTGCCCGGCATCGCTGCCACGATCGACGGGCTCGCGGTCATCCGGCTCGATCCTGCGGCCAACCGGATGTTCAAAGCGGTCGCTGACGGTCGGCAGCTCGGTCCAACGGGGACGGCGGTGTACACCCCGCCTTCTGAAGCGACGATCCCGGTGCTCGTCGTGGATCATGCGTCGGGTGGCGGTGTCTCCGGCGTGCAGGACGTGCTCTCGCAGGCCGGCTTCGACATCTCGCCGGGCACGACGGCGTATTCCGCGTACCCGAAGAAGGTGCCCGGCAGCCTGATCGCCTACGCGCCGGACGCTGACGCCGAGGCGCAGGTCGTCAAGAAGTACTTCCCGACGCTCGAGCTGAAGCAGGTCAAGGGCCTGCCCGACGGTGTCGCCGTCTTCATCGACGGGGCGTATGAGCCCGCGCAGGTCGGTGGGGAGACGGGTGCTCCGCCCGAGTGTCCGACTCCCGAGGTCTGATGCGCGCGCTCGTGCTCTCGGGGGGAGAGGGGTCGCGACTGCGACCGATCACCTCGACCAACGCCAAGCAGCTGATCCCGGTCGCCGGAACCCCCATCCTGTTTCAAGCGCTGGAGGCCATCAGCGCTGCCGGCATCACCGAGGTCGGGATCGTGACCGGGTCGACAGGCGACGAGGTTCGTGCGGCGGTCGGCGACGGCTCGCAGTGGGGGATCGACGTCACGTTCATCCCGCAGGAGGCCCCGCTCGGTATCGCTCATGCGGTCATGACGGCCGAGGGGTTTCTCGCGGGCGAGCCGTTCCTGCTCTACCTCGGCGACAACGTGCTGCTCGGCGGGGTCACGAGGTTCATCGCGGAGTTCGAGCACAGCGAGGCGGCCGCTCACATCCTGCTGGCCCGTGTGTCCGAGCCAGAACACTTCGGTGTGGCGGTGCTCGATGGTGACAGCGTCGTTCGGCTCGTCGAGAAACCGCGAGAGCACCTGAGCGACCTTGCGCTCGTGGGGGTCTACCTCTTCCGTGGATCGATCCTCGACGCCTGCCGCACCCTGGAACCCTCGGGACGCGGCGAGTACGAGATCACCGAGGCGATCCAGTGGCTGATCGACGAAGGACGCGAGGTGCGGGCGGAGATGGTGAGCGGCTACTGGAAGGACACCGGCCGGCCTGAGGACCTGCTCGAGGCCAACCGGATGATGCTGGGCACGATCGAGACCTCGATCGACGGAAGCATCGACGCCGCCACGACGATCGAGGGTCCCGTGATCGTGCGCAGTGGCGCGGTCGTGACCGACAGCCTCCTGCGCGGCCCCCTCGTGATCGGCGAGGGCTCAACGGTCGATCGCTCGGTGATCGGCCCCGACGTGTCGATCGGCCCGCAGTGTCGCATCGGAGCCAGCGAGGTCGCCGATTCGATCGTGATGGAGGAGTGCACGATCGCCGAGGTCCGCGGCCTGGTGGGCTCGATCCTCGGCCGGCGGGTCGAGGTTCGGCATTCCGGCGGAAGCGGCGCCCACCGCCTGATCGTCGGCGACCAGAGCCAGATCGAGGTGGACTGACCGACCCGAGGGCGACTTCTAGGCCGTTCGGTGGTTCCCAGCGAGGGAGCGTCCCCCTAGCATCGGCCGGGTGGAGGAGCTTCCCCGCGTCGTGCCGGGTCGCCGCAAGGCGATCTCGGCGTTCGCACTGGCGTGTGCCGGTCCGTTCGTGATGGCGTGCAGCTCGCCGGCCGCGATCGTGCTCGGTTTCCGCTCCCTCGACGAGTCGAGCGTGGCCGGTGCGAGGGCGCCCGGTCGGGCGACGGCGTACGGCGCCGTCGTCGTCGGGGCGATCGGCCTGTGGTTCTGGGGATGGGTCGTGGCACGGCTCGCGGGGGAGCTCTCGGAGCGTGGCAAGGATCCCGGCCTCGTGATCCCACTGGTGGGCGGCTTGGTGTTCGTCTGGCTGGCCTCGGCGCTCGCCGGATGGCTGGCCGGCCGCGGCGCCCGAACCTCGCCTCAGGCGTAAGGGTGACGCGGCGCTGCGGCCCGAGCGCGGAGGGGCTCACACAGCGAGCGGCAGCGAGCGGTAGCCCCCATCAACGGGTAGGGTTCGGGGTTCATGCGAGCGGTGATCGACGCCCGGCCGGCGCTCGACCCACGCCGCACCGGCGTGGGTCAATACACGCAGCAGGTGATCCGTCATCTGCCGCACGCCGACCCCACCAGCGACTACGTCGCGTGGTACCTGCATGCGAAGGGGCTCCTCAGGCCGCGTTCCTTCTTCTCAGGCGTCCGAGCGCCCAACCTCACGGAGAAGGCGTCGAGGTTCCCCGCCCGCGTGTTCGGTCCGATGTCCTCACGCTTCGGCGTGCCCCGTATCGAGTGGTCGGTCGGCTTCGATGTGCTGTTGGCGACGAACTTCCTGCCGCCCGCGACCCGGAGTTCGGGCGTCGTGATGGTCGTGCACGATCTCGCCTACGAGCAGCTGCCCCAGACCGCCCCCCACATGAACGACCGCTGGCGCCGTCACTTCGAATCGTGGCTGCGTCGCGCGGCGGGCGTGCTGGTGCCGTCGGACTCGACCAAGCGAGATCTGCTGGAGGTCCATCAGATCGATGAGTCTCGCGTGCACGTCACGCCGCTCGGCGTCGACATGGCGGCATTCGCTCCGGCTCCACCGGAGGCCGTCGACGCGGTGCGGCGAAAGTACGGCATCGACCAGGCCTACGCGTTGTTCGTGGGCGGCCTCGAGCCCCGCAAGAACCTGGAGGCGCTCGTGCGTGCCTTCGCGACCACCGAACCGGGCACCCGTCTCGTGATCGCGGGAGGTCCGGTGCGCTGGGACCCGAAGGCCGCCGACCGGCTCGACGTCGCGATCGGGCAACTGCCGGGGCCGGCGCGGGCCCGCATCGTTCGGACAGGCTACGTGAGCGACCGCGAGAAGGTCGCGCTGATGAGCGGCGCGACGATGCTGGCGTTTCCCTCGTTGTACGAAGGGTTCGGGTTCACCGTGCTGGAGGGATTCGCGGTGGGCCTTCCCGTCCTGACGTCGAACGTGTCGTCGCTCCCCGAGGTGAGCGGTGATGCAGCGATCACCGTCGACCCGTACGACGAGCAGGCGATCGCGGCCGGCATCAGCCAACTGTTCGACGATCCAGACCTTCGGGCGATGCTGTCGGCCGCAGGGCTGACGCGCGCGTCCCGGTTCACCTGGGAGACGACGGCGAGATGCACCGTCGATGCGCTGCACGCCGCCGACGTCGTGGCACACGGGTAGACTCGGCGTCGTCCTCGACCACAGGCACATCCGAGGAAGGTCGCATGGCCGACTCCCACGTGCTCGTCACCGGCGGCGCCGGATTCATCGGATCCCACCTCGTCGACGCGCTGCTCGAGCGCGGCGATCGCGTCACCGTGCTCGACCGACTTTCCGCAGGGGGCAGTCTCGCCAACATCAGCGGCCACGAGGCGAACGCGCGCATGTCCTTCATCCGAGGCGACGTGTGCGACCCGGAGGTGGTCGGACGTCTCGTGCGCGAGGTCGACGCGGTCGTTCACGCCGCCGCCGAAACGCACGTCGATCGCAGCATCGAAGAGCCTGCGGCGTTCCTCACCACCAACGTGCTCGGCACCGAGAGCGTGCTCGAGGCGGTCCGGCGGCACGGGACCCGCATGCTGATGATCTCGACCGACGAGGTGTATGGGGCCGGCGATCCGGCCGGCGGGTTGTTCGACGAGGACGCACCGCTGCGCCCGCGAAGTCCCTACGCGGCGAGCAAGGCCGCGGCCGACCTACTGTGTGCGGCGTCGGTGACGACCTACGACGCGCCCGTGGTCCTCGTGCGCGGCACGAACGCGTTCGGACCACGCCAGATCGAACGGGTGGTGCCGACGTTCGCCGTGAACGCGCTGCGGGGATCGCCGGTGCCCGTGTACGCACGCGGGGAACAACGCCGCGAGTTCCTCTACGTCGGGGACTGGGTGCTCGCGGCGTTGACCGTGCTCGATCACGGCCGAACCGGAGTCGTCTACAACATCGGCGAGGGCCACGAGCTCTCGAACGCCGAGCTCGCCCGGCGCATCTGCGAGCTTGCCGGCGCCGACCCCGAGCTGATCGAGTTCGTCGCCGATCGGCCCGGCCACGACTTCCGCTACGGGGTGCGCTCGGATCGCCTGAGGGCGCTCGGGTGGCGTCCGGGATGGGAGTTCGATGAAGCGCTCGCACACACGATCGAGTGGTACCGGGACAACCTCGACTCGCTCGAGGGGGCCCACGAGGTGCCCGTGGTGACCGCGCCTCGCGCCGTCGGAGGTCGAGCGTGAGGCTGGTCGTCACCGGCAGCAGCGGCGATCTCGGGCGCGCTTTCCTGGCGAGGGTGCCCGCCCACCACGATGTGCATGCCTTCGATCACGCGGCGCTCGACGTGGGTGATCACGACGCCGTGCGCCAGGTCGTCGAGCCGCTGGGGCCGGATGCGATCCTGAACTTCGCGGCGTTCACGAGGGTCGACGAGAACGAGTCCGATCAGGCGAGGGCCTTCCGCGACAACGCGCTCGGCCCCCAGCATCTTGCTCTCGCGGCGCGGGCGATCGGCTCCGTGCTCGTGCACATCTCGACCGACTACGTCTTCGACGGCGAGAAGCGCACGCCGTACGACGAGACCGATGTGCCATCGCCGCTGTCGGTGTACGGGCGCGCGAAGCTCGCGGGGGAGCGATTCGTGCGGGAGATCGCTCCGGAGTCGTTCGTCGTGCGCGTTGGGTACGTGTACGGGGGCGGCAACGACTACCTCAGCCGAACCGTACGCCGGCTCGTTTCCGGGGAGACGGTGGGCGGCCTCGCCGACCGCTGGGGATCGCCCACGTTCGTCGGACATCTCGCGGAGCGCATCCTGCCGCTGGTGGCGACCGGTCGCTTCGGGCTGTATCACCTCGGTGGCCCGCAGCCCGCATCGTGGTTCGAGGTGCTCAGCCGCGTGCAGGAGCTGGCCGGTTCGGTCGGTTCGGTCGAGCCGCAGCGGGCTGCGGAGCTCGGTCTTCCGGCGCCCCGCCCCGTTTCCTCCGCTCTCACCAGCGTGTTCACTCCCCACCTCGGTATCGATCCGATGCCCTCCCTGGAAGAGGGCCTCAAGGACTTCTTGGCCGATGCGCTGAGCTGAACTCGCGCTCGATCGGCCACCGGTAGACTCCCGCGATGCGTCTCCTTGGCCTGTTGATCGCGGTCGCGCTGGTGGCGGTGGCATGCGTGGATGCTTCCGGCCAGGACGAGGCGAGTTCGCCATTGCCGACCGCGCCGTCGCCCGTCGTCAGCAGTCCATCGGCCGCTCGAGCGGTCGACGAGGACGCGTTCGACACGACCACGCCGATCAAACATGTCGTGTTCCTGATCAAGGAGAATCGAACGTTCGACCATCTGTTCGGCCGGTTCCCCGGTGCACGCGGGGTCACGGTCGGCATGGATGCCGGCATCGAGCGTCCGCTGGTCCGCGGCACCGATCAGGCCACCGACTCCGACATCCCGCATTGCTACAACTGTGCCCTCCGCGCCTGGAACTACGGCAAGATGGACGGGTTCAACCAGAGCGAGTCGGCCGACGACTGGGCCTACACACAACTGCGGAAGGACCAGCTTCCGAACTACTGGAACTGGGCCACACGATACGCGCTGTTCGACAACTTCTTCGCGAGTGCGCACGGACCGTCGTTCCCGAACCACCTGTACTCGATCGCCGCTCAATCGGGAGGCGCGCACGACAATCCCCGCCGCAGGCCCGGACTCGGGTCGCTCACGTTCGGTTGCGACGCGCCACGGGAGCAGCTGGTCGAGGTCGTCGACAGCGAGGGCGTGACGAAGCGGGTTCGTCCGTGTTTCGACTTCCTCACCGAGGGCGACCTGTTGAACCGCAAGAAGATCCCATGGTCGTACTACGCCGCCCAGGAAGATCAACGCGGCTACATCTGGTCGGCGTACTCCGCGATCCGCCGCTACCGTGAAGATCCGAAGAAGTGGCAGCGGCACATGTTCCCCGTCGACCGCCTGGTGCAGGACATCAAGGCGGGCGAGCTCCCGCCGGTCACCTGGATCACGCCCCGGTTCGAGTTGAGCGAGCATCCCGAGTACAACTTCTGCCACGGCGAGAACTGGTCCACCAAGGTGATCAACGCGATCATGCGGAGCGATATGTGGCAGGACACCGCGATCTTCCTCACATGGGACGACTACGGCGGCTTCTACGATCACGCGCCGCCCCCGCAGGTCGACGGTTTCGGCTTCGGGATCCGCGTGCCGATGCTCGTGCTCTCGCCCTACGCGAAGCAAGGGGTCGTCTCGCACGAGCTCGGCGAGTTCTCGAGCGTGCTCCGGTTCATCGAGGACAACTGGGGACTCACCAAGCTCACGAAGCGTGACCGGAAGGCCACGCCGATGCTCTCGGCCTTCGACTTCGAGCAGGACCCTCGTCCACCGGCGCCGCTCCCGCTGCGCGACGACTGCGAGGGACCGATCTACTTCGAGACCTGATCCGATCGAGTACATGCTGCGAGTGAGCACCGATCAGCTCTCGGCGGGCCATCTGGTCGAGCTGCGAGCGTTGTTCGATGAAGCCTGGAGCGAGGATGGGTTCGACGAGCACGACTGGGCGCACGCCCTCGGCGGCACCCACTTCGTGATCGAGGCAGGGGGCTCGGTGCGTTCGCACGTCTCGGTCGTGGAGCGCGAGCTGGTCGCCGACGGCCGCCCGCTTCGGACAGGATACGTCGAGGCGGTCGCGACGCGTGCCGCAGACCGACGGCGCGGGCATGCCACGCGGTTGATGCAGGAAGCGACCGCGTTCATCGACGAGCGCTACCAACTGGGCGCGCTCGGCACGAACCTCTTCGACTTCTACACGCGGCTGGGGTGGGAGGCCTGGCGGGGGCCGACGAGCGTGCGTACTGTTGACGGCTTGGTGCCGACATCCCACGAGGACGGGTTCGTGATGGTCAGACGAACGCCGTCCACCCCCGAGCTCGATCTCGGCGGGCCGATCAGCTGTGACTGGCGCCCGGGCGACGTCTGGTAACCAGCGCGAAGCACCACGGTTCCGCCACATGCCGGTGCTACGCTCGGCGCCGATGACGCCGGACACCGACGCCGCGTCCTCGCCCTCCGACGACCGTGAGAGCGAGGCATCCCGCGCCCTCTCGCGCGAGATGTACTGGGCACGCGAGACGGCTGCGCGCGGCCGCATGGACACCCCCGAGATCCGTGATCGCCTGCACGACTTCGCCGCGCAGATGCGAACCGACGAGACGGTCGTGATCCCGATGGGGGAAGGCAACCTGGCGTCGCCGTCGAAGTGGCGACGGCAGCTCAAGCGCCGCATCTGGCGCGTGATGCGCCCGGCCACCTGGCGCTACGACCGCCTGCTCGCCGACCACGCCGAGCTCACGACCAGTCTCGCCGAGAAGGTCATGGTGCTCGAGGCCGAGATCGATCGCCTCAAGGCCGGGCGGGGCGACGCCGCGGAGGGCGACCCGGAGTGAGGGTCGCCGTCCTGCATCCACAGACCGCGTTCGTGCGCGGCGGCGCCGAGACGCACACCGAGGCCCTCGTGCGCGCGTTGCGCGTCGCAGGTCACGACGCCGACCTCGTTCAGATCGCCGGCAAGTGGTACCCGCCGAGTCAGCTCGCCCATCAGATGGCCGTGTGGCGGAGCTTCGACATCACCGAGAGCAACGGCCTCGAGGTCGACGCGGTGATCGGGCTGAAGTTCCCCGCCTATCTCGCCCAGCACGAACGGAAGATCGTCTGGCTGGTCCACCAGCATCGCACCGCGTACGAGCTCTGGGATCACCCTGTCTACGCCGATCTCAAGCGTCAGGACGACGGCGCCAAGGTTCGAGACATGGTCTGGGAAGCCGATCGCGTCGCGCTCGGGGAGGCCAAACGCGTGTTCACGAACGCGAAGAACGTGCGCGATCGGCTCTGGAGCTCGCTCCGCATCCCAGCCGAGTCCCTCTATCACCCGAGCCACGTCGCAGAGGGCCTGCTCGACTCCCCGAGCGGGCCGCTCGGCGACTACCTGCTGTTCCCCAGCCGCATGGAAAGCCTGAAACGGCAGTCGCTCGCGATCGATGCGATGAAACACACCGCGTCCGCCGTGCGTCTCGTTCTGGTCGGGCGCGGCCCCGACGAGACTGCGCTTCGAGCGCAGGTGGAGCGCCTCGGCCTCGAGGGCCGGGTCACGTTCGAGATCGGGGTGAGCGACGAACGACTGCTGCACCTGTATCGAGAGGCGCTGGGCGTCTACTTCGGCCCGTTCGATGAGGACTACGGCTACGTCACGATCGAGGGCTTCGCCGCGTCACGCCCGGTGATCACCTTGACCGACAGCGGCGGGCCGCTCGAGTTCGTACGTG
Source organism: Actinomycetota bacterium (assembly GCA_029858935.1). Taxonomy (GTDB): domain Bacteria; phylum Actinomycetota; class UBA4738; order UBA4738; family HRBIN12; genus JAOUEA01. The sequence goes on along the minus strand of JAOUEA010000009.1, from coordinate 2,574 downwards.
AGGGCGAGACCGGACTCGTGCGACCTCCGGAGCCCAGGGCGATCGCCGAGGCGATCGATCGCTTGTGGACCGACCGCGCCGGAGCTGAGCGGATGGGCGCCGCGGGCCACGACCTGGTGCGCGCCGAGGTCCCGCGCTGGCCTGACATCGTGGCGCGCCTGCTCGACTGATGCAGCGGGTGAGGAGACTCGGCCGTCGCCTGCGCGCCACCCCGACCGCCGTCGAGGTGCATCACGGCCGCGGTCCCGGTTCACAGGGCGACGTGCTCTTCGCCGGCCCTTTGCCGCCGGCACCGACCGGCATCGCGACCTACGACCGCGCGGTCCTCGAAGGACTCGATCGCATCGGCTTCACCGACCGGGTCCGCATGGAGACGCTCTGGCCGGTGGGAACCCAGGACGCCGGACGCTTCCCCGGCTACCACCTCGGCGTGTTCCAGCTCGGCAACAACGTGGAGTTCCACCTCGAGATCTATCGCGCCGCATACCTCACGAGCGCGCTGGTCGTGTTGCACGATCTGGCGCTCGACGATTTCGTCCGTGGGCTGAAGGCCGCCGGTGAGCCATTGGGATACATGGCGGCCCGCGAGGCGGGTCGGCTGTGCGACGAGCTCACCGATCCCGATGTGATCCGCAACGAGCCGCTGCGCGAGCCCTGGTGCGCCCACGTCGTGCGCCGGGCGCGAGGCGTGATCGTGCACTCCGACTTCGGCCGGCGTTACCTGGCTGGTTTCGGCGTTCGCACGCCCGTCTTCGTCGTGCCGCACCCTGCGATCGAGGGGCCCGAGGCATTCTCGACCGCTGCGCCCAGGGGGCGAGAGCTGCGCGCGAGCGCGGGCGATCCGCCGTTCCTGGTCGTGGCGCCGGGTGACATGAACGAGGCGAAGCAGCTCGACGCGCTGGTGCGCTCGGCGTCCGTGCTGGGCACGGGGTCGCACGTGGCGATCGTGGGGCGTCGCATCGAGGGCTACGAGCCCGAAGCGGCGATCGAGGCCGCCGGAGCCGCCGGGCAGGTGAGCGTGCACGCCGACGTTTCCGACGCCGACTTCCTCGCGTGGCTCGCGGCAGCCGATGCGGTCGTCGACCTGCGGTTCCCGCACCGCGGCGAGGTGAGCGGCTCGCTCAGCCGCGCGATGCAGGCCGGAGTGCCCTCGGTCGTGAGCGCAACCGGCACGTACCTCGACGTGCCCGACGACACGGTGCTCAGGGTGGCCCCCGGGCCCACCGATGTGTCCGAGCTCGCGCACGTCCTCGCGCGCCTGCGCGACGACGCCGCGCTGCGATCGCAATTGGGCGCTGCTGCGGCTCGTCATGCCGAGCACCTCCGCACGCGCGAGGCCACCGCTCGCGGGTACGAGCGCGCGATCACCGAGACGCTCGCACTCGTGCGTGACCCGGGGCGCAAGGCGATGGCGATCTGGGGCAAGTCGCTGGTCGACGCCGGCATCACCGAGGACATGGTCGCCCAGGGGTTCGGCATGGAGTACGCGCGGGCGCTCCGCAGCTTCGAGCCCGGCCCCGAGGTCGCGGCGTCGCAACGGAACTTCGAACGATCGCCATAGGCCGGACACGGGGTGAGCCCACCCCTCGTTGCTAGACTCGCGAGCGCGCTGACCTGCGGATCTCCGGCCCGCGAACCATCTCAACAGGAGCACCTCGCCATCGCCACCACAACCGTCATCGAGCGCACTTCCGAGGCGCCGCATCTGAGGGTCGTTCCTCGCCTGCGTGAGCTCTGGGGCTATCGCGAGATCCTCGCGAACCTCGTGCGCAAGGAACTGAAGGTCAAGTACACGGCCTCGTTCCTCGGCGCGATCTGGTCCGTGCTGAACCCCATCGTGTTCCTCGCGGTGTTCTCGTTCGTCGCGATCGTGCTCGACAACCGCGTGCCTGATTTCCCCGTGTTCCTCCTGTCGGGCCTGCTGGCCTGGAACCTGTTCTCCGCGTCGTTGCTCTCGGGGTCGAGCGCGGTGATCGACAACGCCAATCTCGTGAAGAAGGTGGCGTTCCCGCGCGAGATCTTGCCGCTGGCCTCGGTGGGGGTCGCGCTGTTCGACTTCGCGTTGCAGACGACGGTGCTGTTGGCGTTCATCGTCGTGAGCGGCCATGGCATCGGGGCCGAGGCGCTCGTGCTCTACCCGATGGCGTTCGCGACGCTCATGGTCTTCACGACGGCGATCACCCTGTGGTCGGCGGCGCTGAACGTGCGCTACCGCGATGTCGGCCACCTCCTGAACCTCGGGCTGCTGGTCTGGTTCTGGATGACGCCGATCGTGTATCAAGCCGCATTGGTGCAACAGACGCTCGTCGAGCGCGACGTGGCCGGGGTGAGCCTGTGGAACCTCTACCTGGTGAACCCGCTTGCCCCCATCGTGCTCGGGTTCCAGCGGGCGCTCTACGGCGACCCGGTGCAAGACGGCATGCAGGTACTGCCTGAGCTCTCGGTCGCGTGGCAGGCTGGTCTGCTCGCCCTCGCGCTCGCGGTCTCCGCGGGGTTCCTCTTGCTCGCGTGGCGGATGTTCTTCCGTCGCTCGGGCGACTTCGCGGAGGAACTGTGACCGCGGCGATCGAGGTC
>JAOUEA010000131.1 GCA_029858935.1 Actinomycetota bacterium | reverse complement strand
GTAGAGCGGGTGGTCGACGATCACGTCGACCACACTGATCCCTCGATCGACCAGGATCTCGAGCTCGCGCCGCCACCCTTCCCGATCGTGTTGGCATGCGATCGTCGACGTCGGACGCTCGTCGATCATCTCGGTGAGCACGTACCCGCGAGGGCTGCCCAGGATGGGCTCGCCCGACGCGCGCACGATCGCGACGTCGTTCACGATGACCTGCCGACTGACACCGAGCTCCGTCGACAGCTCGGAACCCGTGACCGGCGCCGCCGACTCGCGAAGCATCGCGATCAGTCGCGCACGGCGTTCTTCGCTCGGGCTCGGGGCATCGAGGGTCGACATCCACAGCAGTGTACGAAGGGATCGCGCGGTGACACCTTCGAGTCGCCTTTCGACGCAACCGTCAGCGCGGTAGCGTGCACGGCATGGACATCGTCGATCCTCGCGTCGAGACCTACATCGCCTCGTTGCATGCTCGCTACGACGAACCGGTACTTCTGGAGATGGAGGCCGAGGCTCGGGCCTTGGGGTTCCCGATCGTCGGCCGGAACGTGGGCGTCACGTTGTCGATGCTGGCGGCCTCGGTCGGAGCGAAACGCGTGTTCGAGCTGGGCTCGGGGTTCGGGTACTCCGCGTATTGGTTCGCGAGAGCCACCGGCGCCGACGGCGAGATCCACCTCACCGACGGTGACGCCGCCAACGAACGCAAGGCCGCCGACTACCTGGGGCGTGCCGGCGTGTGGCCGCGCGTGCGGTACCACGTGGGCGACGCCCTCACCTCGTTCGCCGAAGTCCCGGGTGATTTCGACGTCGTCTACGACGACATCGACAAGCAGGGGTACCCGGACGCATGGCGCGCGGCCTCACTCCGGGTGCGCGTCGGTGGCCTCTACATCTGCGACAACACGCTGTGGTCCGGGCGGGTCCCGCCCGATGGCGAGGCTCCCGACGACGTCACCGGCGCGATCAGGGAGCACAACGCGATGGTCGCGGGCGATGAGCGCTTCGTCACGACGCTCCTGCCGATCCGCGACGGCGTGCTCGTGGCGGTCCGGATCGCGTGACACGGCCGAGCCGGCACGCGGGTGAGGGTGCGCCGGAACGGAGTAGACTCCGCGCCGTCCGCTGGACGCTTCGGCCGGCTCACTCGCCGGGGCGCGAGATAGCCTGAGAGTGACCGTGGCGAGCAGACTCCGTAAGAAGCAGAAGGACGACTTCGGGACCGCCTACAGGGGCCATGAGGGCCAGTGGTCCTGGATGTTCCATCGCATCACCGGCGTCGCGGTGATCCTGTTCCTGTTCGCGCACGTCGTCGACACGGCCGTGATCGGCTGGGGTCCCGAGGCCTACGACAGGGTCACCGAGGCGTACAAGAACCCGGCGGTGCACGTGCTGGAGCTCGGACTCGTACTCGCCGTGCTCTATCACTCGATCAACGGCATGAAGGTCACGCTGATCGACTTCTTCCCGAGCCTCGCGGGCCACATCAAGGTCGTGGGACGAACGAGTGCGATCGTGTTCGTGGTCTCGGCCGCCATCGTGACGGGGATCATGACCAAGCAGATCATCGACCTGTTGTGAGCGGAGCGAGCTGATGGCGACCACGATCGAACGGTCTACGACATCGGGCGACGGCGCACCGCGGCCGCCCCGAGATTACACCCGCGGCAGCGAGCGACCGGTCGGCGGCTTCGAGCTGTGGATGTGGTTGTTCATGCGCATCAGCGGCATCGTGCTGTTGGTGCTGGCGCTTGGCCACACATTGATCATGCACCTGCCGAGTGGCGGCGTCGATCGGGTCGACTTCGGTTTCGTCGCCACGCGTTGGGCAAGTCCGTTCTGGCGCTCGTGGGACTGGATGCTGCTGACGCTCGCGCTGATCCACGGCATCAACGGCCTCCGCAACATCACGCTCGACTACGTCCGCAAACCTGGCACCCGCTTCGCGGCCAACATGGTGTTCTACGTGCTCGGGTTCACCTTGTTCGTCCTGGGCACGATCATCGTCGTCACGTTCGACCCCAGCAACTGGCCGCCGGTGGCCTGAGGATCGTCTTGAGATGGCGACCACGCACACCTACGACGCGCTCGTGATCGGGGCCGGCGGCGCAGGCATGCGCGCCGCGATCGAACTCAGCGACCAGGTGCGCACCGCTGTGATCTCGAAGCTCTACCCGACCCGGTCGCACACGGGCGCGGCCCAAGGTGGCGTCTGTGCTGCGCTCGGCAACACCGAAGAGGACCACGCCGAGTGGCACGCGTTCGACACGGTGAAGGGGGGCGACTACCTCACCGATCAGCCGGCGGCGCAGCTGATGGCCGAGGAAGCGATCGACGCGATCTACCAGCTCGAGCGGTGGGGGCTGCCGTTCAACCGCACCCCCGACGGTCGCATCGACCAGCGTCGGTTCGGGGGCCATACCGCCGAGCACGGCGAACGCCCCGTTCGCCGTGCGTGCTATGCCGCCGACCGAACGGGCCACATGATCCTGCAGACGCTGTACCAGCAGTGCGTGAAACGCGACGTTCGCTTCTTCAACGAGTTCTACTGCCTCGACCTGCTACGTGACGCCCACGGGGCCGCGACCGGCGTCGTTGCCTACGAGCTCGCGACCGGCGAGCTCCACATCTTCCGAGCGAAGTCGATCGTCTTCGCGACCGGTGGCTACGGCCGCATGTTCAGCGTGACCTCGAACGCCCATGCCCTCACCGGCGACGGCCCGGCGGTCGCGTGGCGGCGGGGAGTACCGCTCGAGGACATGGAGATGTTCCAGTTCCACCCCACCGGACTCGCGAAGCTCGGGGTGCTGCTCTCCGAAGCGGCCCGGGGCGAGGGTGGCATCGTCCGCAACAAGGACGGCGAACGGTTCATGGAACGCTACGCCCCGACGATCAAGGATCTGGCCCCTCGCGACATGGTGAGCCGGGCGATCTACCAGGAGATCAAGGAAGGGCGCGGCGGGGGCCCCAACGGCGACTGGGCGTACCTGGACATCACGCACCTCGACCCGAAGGTGATCGAAGAAAAGCTCCCCGACATCACCGAGTTCGCTCGTGTGTATCTCAAGGTGGAGCCGACGAACGAACTCGTGCCGATCCAGCCCACGGCGCACTACGCGATGGGCGGCATCCCGACCGACGTCGACGGCCGGGTGGTCGAGGGGGCCGCCGAAACGCCGATCCCGGGGTTGTATGCGGCCGGCGAGTGCGCATGCGTGAGCGTGCACGGCGCGAATCGCCTCGGCACGAATTCCCTGCTCGACCTCGTCGTGTTTGGACGACGCGCCGGCGTCGACGCCGCGCGCCACGTCAAGGAGGCCCCGCTCGGCGACGTGCCCGAGCGGCCGACCGAGCGGACCCTGTCGATGCTCAACGCCGTGCTCGAGCGCGCCGAGGGCGAGAACGCCGCCGACATCCGCAAGGAATTGCAGGCGAACATGTTCGACCTCGCGTTCGTCGTGCGTTCCGAGGAGAGCCTGTCGAAGATGGAAACGATCATCGGCGAGTTGCAGGAGCGGTTCGGCCGGGTGGCGATCTCGGACAAGGGCGCGCTGTACAACACCGACCTGATGGAAACAGTGGAGCTGGGCTTCCTGCTCGACTGTGCGCAGGCGCTCGTCGTCAGCGCCCGTGCCCGCACCGAGAGCCGGGGTGGCCATTACCGCGACGATCACCCGCTTCGTGATGACGCGAACTGGCTGAAGCACACGCTCGCTTCCCGCAACGACGACGGCTCGATCAGTCTCGACTTCAAGCCCGTGAAGATGGGGCCCTACGTGCCGATGGAGAGGAAGTACTGATGGCTACGCCGGCCGACGTGCTGCAGGACTCCGACGCCCGCCGGGCCGGCGGCGCCGCGGGCGCTGTGACGCTCACCCTGCGCATCCGTCGCTTCAACCCCGAGATCTCGCAGGATTCGTGGTGGGACGAGTTCACGGTCGAGGCCGACCCGCTCGATCGCCTGGTCGAAGTGCTGCACCAGGTCAAGTGGTACCACGACGGCACGCTGAGCTTCCGGCGCTCCTGCGCGCACGGCATCTGCGGTTCCGACGCGATGCTGATCAACGGCCGCAACGCGCTCGCCTGCAAGGTGCTGGTCGACGACGTGGGGCCGAGGGTCACGATCGAGCCGATCCGAGGACTGGCGGTGCTGAAGGATCTGATCGTCGACATGGACCCATTCCTCGAGGGTTACAGGACGGTGCTGCCGTTCCTGATCAACGACTCGGGAGAGCCCGACAAGGAACGACTGCAGTCGGCCGAGGAGCGCGCCCGATTCGACGACACGACGAAGTGCATCCTGTGCGCTGCGTGCACCACGTCGTGCCCGATCTTCTGGGGCGACGAGGGCTACATCGGACCGGCGGCGATCGTCAACGCCCATCGGTTCATCTTCGACTCGCGAGACGAAGGCAGCCGGGAGCGCCTGAAGATCCTCAGCGAGAAGACCGGAGTCTTCCGGTGCCGTACGACGTTCAACTGCACCGACGCCTGCCCGCGGGGCATCCAGGTGACCAAGGCGATCCAGGAAGTGAAGCGCTCGATCCTGTTCGATCGCTTCTGAGCGCCCCGTCTCACACGTCGCCGACGAGCACACTCGCAGCGGGCGACCAACCGCTGCGATCGCGATCGAGATCGACGACCCTCGCGCGGAACCGGAACTCGCCGGTACGCTTGGGTGTCACGTCGAGCGAGTGCGTCCCGATCTTCCGCCGTACGATCACCCACCGACCCTGATTCCTTTTGCGCTGCAGATCGAACGTGTATCCCTTGAAGAGGGCGTTCGAGGACATCGTGATGGTCACCGGCTCGCCCAAGCCGATCGCCGCCGACGACACGGTCACGGGCACACGGACGAGGCCGCGCATCAGGTTCGGGTGGATGCGGCAGTGGTACGGGAACCTCCCCGCCGCCCACATGGTGGTGCCGGTGCTGAACCCGCCGGGCGCCAACTGACCGGTGTTGAAGAAGCGGAGGGGCCCGTCCTGACTCGCGGTGTGGGTCAGCGAGCCGATGTTGTGCCACTGCAACACGCCACCGAGCGGAGCGGTCTCCTTGCGCGGCAGGTAGCGATATTCCTCGATGTCGATCGTCGGGAAGGTGGCGATGGCGCTCGGACCGGGGAACACGCTCAGCATCGTCGACACGACCACGGCCAAGAGCCAGAGACGCTTCATCGGATCCTCCCCCAATGTGTGCGTCCGAGCGTACCCCCGGCCCGGAGCGGGGGCGAATCGAGGGGTCGGGTATCGTTCCCGCGCGATGGCACACCTCGTGACCCTGATCCCCGGCGACGGCATCGGCCCCGAAGTCTCAGAAGCCGCCCGCCTGGTCCTCGACGCCGCCGACGTGGGCATCGAATGGATCGAGCGCTCGGCCGGCGCCACAGCGCTAGGCCTCCATGGCGAGCTGATGCCCGCCGAGACGCTCGATGCGATCCGCTCGAGCCGCGTGGCGCTCAAGGGCCCGATCACGACACCGGTGGGTGGAGGGTTCCGCAGCGTGAACGTGACCTTACGCCAAGACCTGGACCTCTTCGCGGCGGTTCGCCCCGCAAGGGCGCTTCCGGGCGTCCCGATCCGCCATCGGAGCGTGGACCTGGTGGTCGTGCGCGAGAACACCGAGGATCTCTACGCCGGCATCGAGTTCGAGCGCGGCTCCCCCGAGGCGGCCGCACTGCGCGACGAGCTCCGCTCGCTCGGCGGATACGAGCTCCGCGAGGACGCCGGCTTCAGCGTCAAGCCGATCAGCGTGAGCGGTACCAGGCGGATCGTGCGCTTCGCGTTCGAGTACGCGCGCGCCAACGGGCGGAAGAAGATCACCCTGGGACATAAGGCCAACGTGATGCGGTATTCCGACGGTCTGTTCCTGGAGACCGCCGAGCTCGAATCGCGAGGGTTCCCCGATGTCGACTGGCAGGACATCCAGATCGACCATCTCACCAGCCGCCTCGCGAAGGACCCGAGCAGGTTCGACATCCTGCTGCTGCCGAACCTCTACGGAGACATCATCAGCGATCTCTGCGCAGGGCTCGTGGGCGGGCTGGGGCTGATCCCCGGCGCCAACATCGGGTGGGAATACGCGGTGTTCGAGGCCGTGCACGGCAGTGCTCCCGACATCGCAGGCCACGGCACGGCGAACCCGATCGCGATGATCCTGTCGGGCGCGATGCTGCTTCGCCACGTGGGTGAACAGGCGGCCGCAGAGAACGTCGAATGGGCGGTCGACCAGGTCCTCTCGCGCGGCGTGGTGCGCACCCCCGACCTCGGTGGTTCGTCGACGACGATGCAGGTCGGCGAGGAAGTTGCGACCCAGGTCACCGCCTGGGAGCACGGCCCGAGTTGAGCGCCACGCCCGGGGCTCGGCCGATCAGTGCTCGTGCGGGTGATCGTGGTTCTCGTCGGGACCCCGACCGAGGTCCCAGTCCTCGAGGCGTCAACAGCCC
>JAOUEA010000130.1 GCA_029858935.1 Actinomycetota bacterium | reverse complement strand
TTCCGAAGGACTCGACCTCGGCCACGGTCGGAACACCCGACGTGAGCGTGCCGGTCTTGTCGAACATCAGCACCGAACCTCGCGCAAGGGTCTCGAGCGCACCGCCTCCCTTCACGATGATGCCGCGCTTCGCCGACCGCGAGATGCCGGCGACCACGGCGATCGGCACGGCGAGGATCAACGGGCACGGGGTCGCGACCATCACCACCGTGAGGAACCGCAACGGATCGCCCGACACGACCCACGCGGCGATCGCGATCACGAGCGTGATGGGGATGAGGATTGTGGCGTATCGATCGGCGAGCCGTACGGCCGGCGCCTTCTCCTCCTGCGCGGTGCGCACGAGCCGCACGATGCCGGCGTAGGTGCTCTGCTCGGCGGTCGCGGTGGCCCTCAGATCGAAGCCCCCTCCGGCGTTGACGGCGCCCGACCGCACGAGGTCGTTGCGGGGACGGTCGACCGGGCGCGACTCACCTGTGAGGGCCGACTCGTCGAGCACGGCGGCCCCCATCAGCACACCGTCGACCGGCACGACCTCACCGGTCTTCACCAGCAGACGATCGCCCTGGCGCACCTCGTCGATCGGGCGAGTGACCAGGTCATCGTGCTCGTAGCGCGTCACCACCCTGGGGGCTCTGGCGAGCAAGGCCGACAGCTCCTCGTGGGCACGGCGATCCGCGTACGCCTCGAGGGCGCGCCCACTCGCGAGCATCAGCGCGATCACGGCGCCGGCCAGGTACTCGCCGAGCGCCAGTGCAGCCACCATCGCGATCAGGGCGATGACGTCGACACCGGGCTCGCGGCGTCGAAGACCGTCGACCACGTCGCGGACGATCGGCACGACGCCGATCACCGTGGTCGCCGCCCACGCAATCTCGGCGGCACGGTCCTGGTCGAGCGAGAGAGCGAGCACGCCTCCGGCCGCGAGCCCGACGACCGAGGACGCCAGCCACCAGCGGGTCAGATCACGATGCCCGATCGGTGCGGCCACAACCACGTGGGGCGGGCAGGACTCGAACCTGCGACCGAGGGATTATGAGTCCCCTGCTCTGACCGACTGAGCTACCGCCCCTGAGTCGAAGCCTACCGCCGCCCGCCGCGTCCCCTCCGCCGTTTGGGAGGATGGCAGGACACGCTTCCGGAGGTTCCAGCGACGATGAGCGAGCTGCGCACCGAGACCGATTCCATCGGCGAGATCGACGTCGCCGCCGATCGCTACTGGGGGGCGCAGACCCAGCGCTCGCTGCATCACTTCTCGATCGGACACCCTGAGGCCGACCGCATGCCGCTCGAGGTGATCCGCGGGCAGGCCATCTTGAAGAAGGCGGCCGCGCTGGTGAACCGCGAGTCCGGCGCCCTCGATCCCGAGACCGCCGACCTGATCGTGCGGGCCGCCGACGAGGTCATCGAAGGCCGTCACGACGAGCATTTCCCCTTGTACGTGTGGCAGACGGGCTCGGGCACGCAGACGAACATGAACGTCAACGAGGTGATCTCGAACCGCGCGATCGAGATGGCCGGCGGTGAGCTCGGATCGAAGTCGCCCGTGCATCCGAACGATCACGTCAACATGTCGCAGTCCTCGAACGACACGTTCCCGACGGCGATGCACATCGCCGCGGCTCACGCCGTCGTGGAACGGCTCGTCCCCTCGGTGCGGGCGCTGCGCGATGCGCTCGATGCACGCGCCGCCGAGTTCGCCGACATCGTCAAGATCGGACGCACCCACCTGCAGGACGCCGTGCCGATCACGCTCGGCCAGGAGTTCAGTGGCTACGTCGCCCAGCTCGACGCCGACATCGAGCGGCTCGAGCTCACGTTGCCCGGTCTGTACGAGCTCGCCGCGGGCGGCACGGCGGTCGGTACCGGGCTCAACTCACCGCCGGGGTTCGCCGAGGCGGTGGCCGCGAAGATCGCGGAGCTCACCGGGTTGCCATTCGTGACGGCCCCGAACAAGTTCGCGGCGCTCGCCGCTCACGACGCGATCGTCTTCGCGAGCGGCGCCGAAGCCACCCTGGCCGCCAGCCTCATGAAGGTCGCCAACGACATCAGGTGGCTCGGCTCGGGACCTCGAAGCGGCCTCGGCGAGCTCGTGTTGCCCGAGAACGAGCCCGGCTCGTCGATCATGCCTGGGAAGGTCAACCCGACCCAGTCGGAGGCCGTCACGATGGTGGCCTGTCAGGTGATGGGCAACGACACGGCGATCAAGGTCGCCGGGTCGATGGGCAACTTCGAGCTCAACGTCTTCAAGCCCGTGATGATCCGGAACTTCCTGCACTCCACCGGCCTGCTCGCCGACGTCTGCCGTACCTTCCGGGAGTTCTGCATCGAAGGCCTGCAACCCGACCGAGAACGCATCAAGGAACTGGTCGACGGCTCTTTGATGCTGGTCACGGCCCTGGCGCCGAGCATCGGCTACGACGACGCCGCGGCGATCGCGAAGAAGGCCCATCACGAAGGGCTCACCCTCAAGCAAGCCGCCGTCGCTCTCGGGCATCTCACCGACCGCGAGTACGACGAGCGGGTGCGCCCCGGCGACATGGTCTAGGTCCGGCAGGATTCCGGAAGTCGCAACGGACGCTCGGGCGTACCATATGGTCAGGGGCAAGGGGGTTCCCGCGTGTGAGCGTGACCGACCAGGAGATGCCGAGCCCGCATCTGCAACGCAGGATCAGCGAGGTGCAGCGGTTCCTCGCCGCCAACCTCGACCGCGACGTCGACCTCCAGACGATCGCCCGTGAGGCGGAGCTCAGCCCCTACTACTTCACCCGTCAGTTCACGGCCTTCGTCGGCGTGCCACCCTACCGCTACCTGATCGGGCTGCGCATCGACCGGGCGCAGCAACTCCTGTGCGAGACCGAACTCACCATCACGCAGATCTGCCACCGCGTGGGCTTCAACAGCCTGTCGCATTTCACGACGACGTTCCGCCAGCACATCGGCGAGAGTCCTTCCTCCTACCGCCGTCGGCGCGACTGGGAGCAGGACGCACACCGCTTCTCGCCGCTGACCCGGGCGTTGGTCGAGCAACCGAACAAGCGCCTGTCCATCTGAGGCCGACGCAGCTCACGACGGCTCTCCGGGCTGGGTTCCGATCGCGACGGGGCGTGATCGATCCGACACCCAATCGGACCATGAGCCTTCATAGAGCCGGCCAAACCCGAGCCCGGCGCGTTCCATGGCGAACAGGGCGAACGTCGCGGTGACGCCGGAACCGCAGGACGCGATCGCTTCGCCGTCATCCCGCACCCCGAGGCTCTCGTACCAGCGACGGGACGAGACAGGGTCGAGGAACCGGCCCTCGTCGTCACGGTTGCGCGCCCACTCGGCGCTCACCGCCCCGGGCACGTGGCCCGCGACCGGGTCGAACGGCTCGGCTTCGCCTCGGTAGCGTTCCCCCGATCGCACGTCGAGCAGCACTGCGGAACGTGAGCGCAGCGCCGCGCGAACCGTGTCGGCATCGACGACGCGATCGTCGGGCCACGGGCGCGGCGTGAACGCGGCGGCCGCCTGCGGCCGGTCGGCGGGAGGCCCCGTCTGGAGTTCCCCCCCGGCGCCCGACCATGCGTCGAGGGATGGCAGGTCGAGCAGAGCGACGGGTCGGTGGAGCACCCTCAGCATCCACCAGAGCCGAGCGGCGACCGAACCGCCCGCGTCGTCGTAGGCCACGACGCTCGTGCGATCGCCGATGCCGACGCGCGACATCGACGCGGCGAACGCCTCGGGTGAGGGCAGCGGATGCCGGCCGGGCCCGTCGAACGCCGCCGCCGCAAGGTCGCTGTCCACGTCGACGCACACCGCGCCCGGCAGGTGTCCCTGGGCATATCGGTCGCGGGCGCGTCCGCCCGGCACCCATCGGACGTCGGCGACCACGAGATCGGGCGATGCACGATCGTGCGATCGTTGCGCGCGCAACCATCCAGCGTCGACGAGCATGCCGGGAAGCTCCACGACTGCAGGATACGAAGGACCTGCAGCTCAGTCGCGCAGCGTCACGATGACGGGGGCATGATCGCTCGGCTTGCCTTCGCCCGATGTGGGCTTGCGCTCCTCACGGTCGACGTCGACCGAGACGAGGCGAGCGGCGACCGGCGCCGTGCCGAGCGCGAGATCGATGCGCAGCCCCCACCCGCGGTGGAACGCACCCATGCGGTAGTCCCAGAAGCTGAAGGGGCCCTCGACGTCGCCGGCCGCCCGCCGGCCGAGGTCGTCGAAACCGAGCTCGAGCACATCTCGGAGCCGATCACGCTCGGGCTCGCTGGCGAGGTTCCGGCCCCTCCAGGCCACCGGGTCGTAAACGTCCCGGTCGTCGGGGGCGACGTTGAAATCGCCGGTCAAGAGCACGGGAGCGGCGAGATCGAACGACGCGCGAGCCCAGTCGCGGAGCGCTTCGTACCAGGCGAGCTTGGTTTCGTACGCCGGGTCGCCGACCTCCTTGCCGTTCACGGCGTAGAGGCTCGCGATCGTCAGATCGCCTGCACGCGCCGCGAGCAGTCGAGCCTCGGCGGGCACCGGATCGCCCGCCATGCCGCGAGCGATCTCGTCCAGAGGCAGCCTCGACACGATCGCGACGCCGTTGCGGCCGCCCTGCCCATGGCTGAGCGCTTCGTACCCGACCTCGAGCAGCGCATCGATCGGGAAATCGGCGTCGGCGACCTTGGTCTCCTGCAGGCACACCACGTCGAGCTCATGGCGCGCCAGCAGCGCCAACAACCGGGGCAATCGCTGCCGGATCGAGTTGACGTTCCAGGTGGCGATGCGCACCGGCGGAGCATACGCCGTGAGACCTAGGTCGTTCGCCATAGATATCGGTTGACTGGGGGGTGCCAAGCGGCTTACGTTCACGGCCATCCCCCCGAGGTCAGGAGGCAACGATGGCTCTTCGATGGAAAGCGCTTTCTCGTAGGTGGAAGGCGCTCGGCGCAGCCGGTGCGATCGCACTGGTCGCGCTCGTGCCGCTCCAGCTCGCGACCGCCGACGAATCCGGGACCCCCGCGAACCCCGATGCCGGCTTTACGCTCGACCAGGGCAACATCGTGCTGAAGATGGCGCCGGACACCGACCCGAACGGGAAGTCCTACTTCCGATACGTGGCGGCGGACGGCAGCCAGAGCGGTATCCAGAAGTTCAAGTCCTCCGGCAAGTGTGGCTACACGGTCACCTCGGGCAACCTCGTCACGGTTTCCGCTACCGGCGGACCAGTCGGCTATCGGGAAGCGTCCAATGGCTACGGCCTCGGGGTCAACAAGAACGGCAACGAGGGAACCGGGAGCTGCACGCAGACGAACCCCGGTGAGTCTCTGACGTTGGACTTCCGCCCCGCGCTCGGGGGCACGATGTTCCTCGACCACGCGATGCTCGACCTGGAGCTCAAGTACTCATCGACGTTGCTGACCATCAAGCTCTTCAAGGGATCCGATCTGGTGTACACGTACACCCGCACCTGCACCGTCTCCGACTGCGGTCCCGACTCGGGCGGCAGCGACAACCGCCTCGTCCGCGTGCCCACGGGCACGGGAACGGTGCTGTTCGACTCGATGCAGATGACAGCGGTTACGAGCGGAGGCACACAGGCGGCGGCAACCTTGGAAGGCGGCAGTGACCCGGGCACGTCGCCGAGCAGGTTCCACGTGGTGACGCCCGGCATCCCGATCGATTGCGGTGAAACGATCCCGTTCGCGGGAGGCGGCACCGACGTCGGCGTGACGCTGGTCGACAACGAGGCCTGCCAGCCCAAGGGCATCGCGGTCTTCACCGATCCGAGGGAGATCGAGTTGCTCGCGGGTGGAAGCACGGCCGACGTGCAGTTCCTGCTCGACGTGAACGACTGGGCACCGGAGCCGGCGGTCACGCCGATCCCCGCGACGCTCGTCGATCCCGCGGGGGTGGGCGACAACGTCGGCACCTGGTGCAACGGGACGCCGTCCTCGTACTCGATGCCCACCGGCGAGTTCTGGTGCCTCCTCGACCAGCATGCGACCCTGGCCGGCACCGACGGGTCGGGAACTCAACTGATGCAGGTCAGCGAGGTGTGGGTCCTCGAAGGCGACGCGAGGATCACGCGAGGCTGATCCGCGCTCAGCATCGACGACGAACGGGCGGCCCTCGGGCCGCCCGTTCGTCATTTCAGCTCTCGCGGGCCTTCGTCGGCACGTCGACCACCTCGGGGATGCCGAGCCGCTCCAAGATGGAGTCGCGCTCGCGCTCAACAGCGTCGTCCGGAGCCTCCCCACCCGCCTCCGCCAGCTTCATCGAGGCGTCGAGCGCGAGCGCGACCTCATGGCCAAGGTTCTGCTCCCGGGCAGCGCGGAGGCTCCGGTCGAACGCGTCGCGGGCCTCCCGGGCCTTGCCCGACTGGAGCAGGGCGTAACCCCGGATGCGCTCGAGCGACGAGCCCGACTGCGCCGCCGCGTCGGTTCCCCGCATCTTGGTCTCGGCCTCCT
>JAOUEA010000129.1 GCA_029858935.1 Actinomycetota bacterium | reverse complement strand
CGGACGATCGAGCGGTCGTCGGCCTCTACAAGCGGCTCGGGTTCCATGACGTGGGGATGCTCGCGGCGAGCAGAGGTGCTGTGGCTGGCTGAGACTCGGCGCGGGTCAGGGCGGCGCGAGGTACCGCACAGATGTGAAGAGCCCTCCATCGCGTTCCAACGCCCATGTGGAGCCCTTCTTCCACACAGGCTCGTCGTTCATCTCGATGCCATGGTCGGCGAGCGTCAGCACGACCGACGGGATCACGTCGCCGTGGCTGCACATTGCGACGGCGCCGCCGCTTGCCCTCACGATGGCGAGCGCGTCTTGGACCTTCGCTCCCTCGGCGAGAGCGTCATGTTCCTCGATCGGAAGCGATCGATCCAACGCGAGCGGCCGCACCGTCTGCACGCATCGAACCGCTGGGCTCGACACGATGCGGTCCAACGGCTCGCCTTCGAACAGGCTGACGAGGCCCTCGGCCTGTGCCCTCCCCTTCTTCGTGAGCGGACGAAGGTCGTCGTCCTCGACCCACCGGTCCCGGTCACCGGCTTTCGCATGCCGGATCAAGAAGACGGGGCGATCGAACATGAGCGCAGCATCGAGCACGTGCCGATCGTGCTCGTAGCTGAGCAGTGCCCGGGCGCTTCGAGCATCGACCCAGCGCATCTCGTCGACCTCATGGCTCGGCGAGAAGGATCCACCTGCCGGGTACATCAGCCAATAGCGCACGGTCTTCGGACGCCCGACATGGTCCTCGTAGTCGATCGTGGCAACCTCGGGCCCTCGTTCGCACCGAAGGCCCGTTTCTTCGCGGACTTCCCGCTCGGCGCTGTCCTCGTCGGACTCCCCTGGATCCGCCTTCCCCTTCGGGAAGGTCCAGTCGTCGTATCGCGGCCGATGTACGAGGGCGAACTCCACTCCGCCGCCGCCATGACGACGGACGATCCCCCCCGCCGCACGGATCTCGGTCCTCACGACCAGAACCTCCAGCGTTTCCGACGCAGATCGGCCCACGCGGCCGGCCAGGCCCGCCGAGCTTCGTCGCGCGCGGTTGCCTCGATGCCCGCCAACCGTCCGGCGGTGAAGGCGACCCGCGGGGTGGCCCCCCCTGCCTGCTCCCGCAGCCACGCGATCGCCATAACCGCATCTTGGTGATCGCCGAATACCTGCTGCAAGGTGCCGGCGCGACGGGCGAAGCGCTTGGCCGGTTTGCCGAACACCGGCACGAGCGCCTCCGCCGCGTAGCGCACACGCTTGGCGCGGATGCGGGCCTCGTGTAGCTCGACATCCGTCGATCGAGCATCGAGGCGCCGGCAGGAAGCGTGGAGCCGAGCCCAGGGCGCTTCCATGACTCCCGCGACGACGTCGATCGCCGGGACGTCCGCACTCTCCTCGAGCACCCGCGGGTGCTGTGCGGCTTCGACCAGCGAGTCGAGCAGCGCCACGTACCTCGGTTCCCGCATCGCCGACAGCAGCTCTGTCCGCGCCGCCTCACGTCGTACCCAGAGTCGGTCGAGGACCCGCGCGACGCTCGACGCGTCGTCGTCGGGCAACAACAACGCATGGTCACGCAGCCGCTGTCCGAGCACGTCGACGTCTCGGACCCTGCCCAACTCATCTCCGAACCAGCCCAGCTCCGCTCGAAGTGCATCGCACCAGCTTCGATCGAGCATCGGTCGCAGCGTGAGCAGGCCCGAGCGGAGCCTGCGGGCAGCGACCCGTGCCTGATGCACACCTTCGGGGTCGTCGCCGACCCGCACCGCTGCGTCGTGTGCGATCAGACGCTCGGTCGAGACGGCTAGGACCCATCGCGCCACCTCGGACACCGAAGACCCCAGCCCGACCTGAGGCACGACCACGTCGGGAGGGGCGGCGGCCCGAGCATCGAGCGCACGCACGACCTTCGGAAGTGGCTGGTCGACGCTGGCTCCGGCATCGGTGAGCAGCGCCAGGATCGGGATCATCACCGAACCCTCCACACCCTCGTCGAGTTCGACCTCCACCTCACGGAATCGATCGACGATCCGACGGCCCTCGAGCACGGAGACCTCGTCGTCGACGACCTGGGCCACCGAACGATTCCCCGCACCTCGCGCGATGCGGGTCCGGTGGCGCACCGTCTGCAGTCGCACGACCGGCCCGACCGTCCCGCCCCTCGCGATGCCGCGCGTCAGGTCGACCGCGCCGGCCGGGGCGCGAGCCGGGTTCCCTTCGAACGTGTGCTCCTGACGGACGACGACCGGACCGTCGACGGCCTGCGGCAGCTTCACCGTCCACCCCTCGGCCGCCCGGTAGCGGAGCACAGCGCCCCACCGAACGAGTCGGAGGTCCTCGGTGTCGTGATAGGTGCTCACGAAGCGCTCGGTGCTCTCCGGCTCGCCGCGCAGGCCCACGCCGGGCGACGAAAGGTCCGGCATGCGGAAGCCGGGCTCGACGACGAGCTTGGCCTCGCGTTCGAACTTCACCGATCGCCGTCCGACCGCTCCACGGCCAGCGTCTGCAGCACCCTGTGCGCTTCGATCCCCCGGGTGGAAGGAACCTTGTGCCACGCGCCCTCAGCATCGAGTTCCCAGGCCAACTCATCGTCGTCGAGCCCTGTCCGCAGGATCTCGTTGAGGCGGTCCTGCAGCGAAGGATCCTCGACGGGGGCCAACGCCTCCACCCGACCGTCGAGGTTGCGAGGCATCCAATCGGCCGAGCCGATCAGGTGGTCGTAGCCTCGCGCCTCGCTCCCGAAGCGGTAGATGCGGGAGTGTTCGAGGAATCGTCCGACGATCGATCGAACCCGCACCGTCTCCGACAGGCCGGTGACGCCAGGTCGCAAGCAGCAGATGCCGCGCACGAGCAGATCGATGCCGACGCCTGCCTGGGACGCCTCGTACAGCGCATCGATCAGGTCCGCATCGACGAGGCTGTTCATCTTCAGCACGATCGAACCGTCGTCGTGCGACATCTCCCGCCGGATCAACGCCTCGAGCGCCGGGCGCATCGTGACCGGCGCCACGAGGAGCTTTCGGTACTCCCGCTGCCGGCTGTAGCCGGTGAGGAGGTTGAAGAGGTCGGTGATGTCTGCACCGAGCTCCGGGTCGGTGGTGAGCAGGCCGACATCCTCGTAGAGCCGTGCGGTCTTCGGGTTGTAGTTGCCGGTGCCGATGTGGGCGTACCGGCGCACGCCACCACCCTCTCGCCGCACGACCAGACAGGTCTTGGCGTGCGTCTTCAGACCGACGACGCCGTAGACCACGTGCACGCCAGCGGTCTCGAGCGTCCTCGCGAACGTGATGTTCGCGAGCTCGTCGAAGCGGGCCTTGAGCTCCACCAGCGCCACGACCTGCTTGCCCGCTTGGGCGGCTCGCACGAGCGATTGGATGATCGGGCTGTCCGACGACGTGCGGTACAACGTCTGCTTGATCGCGAGCACGTCGGGATCGCGCGCGGCCTGCTCGACGAACGCCTCGACGGAAGCGGAGAAGGAGTCGTACGGGTGATGCACGAGGATGTCGCTGCGCCGGATCGCCTCGAACACGTCGACCAGGCCATCCGAGGACTGCAGCGGGGGCGGCGTTGCGGGGGTCCACGGATCGTCCTTGAGCTCCGGCCTGTCCAGCTCGGCGAAGAACCACAGATCGCCGAGCGCGAGCATCCATTCCTCCACGTAGACCTGCGACTCATCGACTCCGAGCTCTCGCATCAAGAGCTGGCGCATCTCGTCGCTCATCGTGGGGTCGATCTCGAGGCGGATCGCCGTGGCGCCACGTTGTCGTCGCTGCAGCACCACCTCGATCGCGGCGAGCAGATCGTCGGCCTCGTCCTCCTCCACCTCGAGATCGGCGTCGCGAGTCACGCGGAACACGTGTACATCAACGATGTCCATGCCCGGGAAGAGCTGGTCGAGGTGCGCAGTGATCACCTCCTCGAGAGGTACGAAGCGCTCCCCGTCGGGGAGATCGGTGAATCGAGGCAGCAACGGAGGGATCTTCACCCGCGCGAACCGACGCTCACCGGTGAGGGGATCGCGGATCGCCGCGGCAAGGTTCAGCGACAGGTTCGAGATGTAGGGGAATGGGTGCGACGGGTCGACCGATAGCGGCGTCAACACGGGGAAGATCCGCTCCCGGAACCGCCGTCCCAGGAACTCCTTGTCGGCGTCTGACAGCTGTTCCCAGTGCGTCAATCGGAGTCGCTCCTTCTCCAGCGCCGGGAACAGGTCTCCGAACACCAGCGAGACAGCCCGTTCCTGCAGGGCGATGACACGTTCCCTGATGGCTTCGAGCTGGGCCGGCGGCGTCATGCCGTCCGGAGTCGTCGCCGCAACGCCCGCGTCAACCTGCTCTTCGAGACCAGACACGCGGATCTGGAAGAACTCGTCGAGGTTCTGGGTGTAGATCGCAACGAACTTGACGCGCTCGAGCAGCGGGCGAGCTGGGTCTTCTGCAAGCGCCAGGACCCGGGAGTCGAATTCCAGCCAGGAGAGCTCCCGGTTGATGAACCGCGAGCTCGTGGCCGTGACGGGCTCAGGGAAGGGCTCGGCATGCACGATGACCTCCTATGCTACGGAGCCGTCGGCCCGTGCCGCAACCGGCCGAAGGTCTACACCGCCGCAACCCTGTCATCATGGGACCCCTGAGATCATCCCGATGGAGGCACACGCGTGAAGCTCAAGGTGTCGCAACGACCGGATCAGTTCTTCGATCTCTTCCAGGAGTCCGCCGCCATCCTGTGCGCGGCCACCGACCAGCTCCGCAACCTGGTGCATGAGTATGAGGATGTCGAGACGAAAGCCCGCCGGATCGCCGAGCGTGAGCACGAAAGCGACGAGATCACCCACGCGATCATCCGCCTGATCAACACGACCTTCGTGACCCCGATGGACCGCGAGGACATCTACCAGCTCGCCACGGCACTCGATGACGTGATGGACGCGGTCGAGGAGACCGCCGACCTCTTCGTGTTGCACGCCATCGAGGAACCTCGACAGGCGATGCGCGAGCAGGTCGACGTGCTCTGTGACGCGGCGCGCCAAACCGAAGAGGCCCTCGTTGTCTTCCGGAATCTGCGACGCGATCAGCTCGAGCCGTACTGGGTCGAGATCAACAGCCTCGAGAACCAGGGCGACCGACTGTACCGGCGAGCCGTGGCCGAGCTGTTCTCAGGGGACCACCGGGCGATGGATGTCCTGCGGTGGAAGGCCGTCAACGAGACGCTCGAGGAGGCGCTGGACGGCCTCGAGAACGTGGCCAACGTCATCGAGGCAGTGGTCCTCAAGCACGCTTGACCGGCCCCGAGGGGCCGCCCGCCGACGTCGACCTGCGCCGCGACGGCCGCCATCGGCCGAGCGAGCGATCTTCCAGCGCCGCGGCGCCCGCCCACACCAGGGCGAGGGCCGCTGCGAAGAGGTTCACCCACCGGTACTCGGGCGGAGTCGGTTCCCACAAGAGCAGGCACACGATGGCCAGCCCTCCGAAGAACGCCGACCGCCGGCCGAGGTTCATGCGACCGCCTTGAACGGGAGGTATGCGACGTAGCTGATCACGAACGCTCCGGGGATAGTGAGGACCCATGCCCACACGACTTGCCCGGCGACGCCCCATCGCACCGCCGAGAGGCGCTGCGTCGATCCGACCCCCACGATCGCACCCGTGATGGTCTGCGTGGTCGAGACCGGGATTCCGGCGACGGTGTTGGCCATGATCGTCACCGCCGCCGCCGTCTCGGCGGCCATGCCTTGGGCGGGCTGGAGCTTCGTGATCTTCGAGCCCATCGTGTGCACGATGCGCCACCCTCCGAACAGCGTGCCGAGCGCGATCGCCGTGTGCGCCGACAACACCACCCAGAGCGGAACCTCGGCGTCGGTCGGGAGCACGCCGTTCGCGATGAGCAGGGCGAGGATGATCCCCATCGTCTTCTGGGCGTCGTTCGCACCGTGCGCCAGGCTGAAGGAGGCAGCCGAAAACAACTGTCCTATCCGGAACCCGCGATTGAGCCGCTCCATCCGTCGGGAGCGATGGAAGAGCCAGTAGATCGCCACCATGAAGGTGAAGCCCAGCAGCAGCCCAACGACCGGGGATAGGACGATGAATACGGCGATCTTCTGGAAACCGGAGGCGATCAGCGAGGCCCAGCCGGCTTCCGCGACCGCCGCCCCCGCCATGGCGCCGACGAGCGCATGCGACGAGCTCGTGGGAAGCCCGAGCCACCACGTGACGATGTCCCACGCGATCGCCCCGATCAATCCGGCGAATATCACGGCGTTGTTGAAGACCGCCGGGTCCACGACGTCGTTGGCGATCGTCGCTGCGACTTCGGTTCCGAACACCAGGAAGGCGGCGAAGTTGAAGAACGCCGCCCAGACGACCGCCTGCTGGGGCGACAGGACCCGGGTCGAAACCACGGTCGCGATCGAGTTGGCGGCGTCGTGGAACCCGTTGAAGAAGTCGAACGCCAAGGCGATGAAGATGATTGCCGCGACCGTGAGCGTCATGCGTACTTCAGTGCCACCGACTCGACGACGTTGGCGATGTCCTCACAGTTG
>JAOUEA010000008.1 GCA_029858935.1 Actinomycetota bacterium | reverse complement strand
CCCGGCCGCTCCCACAGCTTCCGCAGCTTCCCAAGCCCCGGCCGCTTCGGCCCCCGCGCCGGCAGCTCCGGCCGCCGCCGAGGAACGCCCGGAGGTCACGATGGATCAGGAGGCGTACGAGAAGGCACTACAGGAACTGCTCGACGCCGGCACCGACCGACGCATCGCCGAGGGCAAGGCCAAACGGGCAGGCATGATCGCCGCCCGCAAGAAGGCCACCGGCGAGGCTTGAGGTCGTGGGCGCGCCGACCGCGCCCGACGGCGACGCTGGCACGACGCCCCCGAGAGGAGCACCCGTGGACGCCACGCAGGTCGACTGGTCCATGGGCTCGGCCGCGGCTCGCCTCGCGGACTGGGAAACGGCGCTGAAGCTCGGCCGCAGGGTGGCCGGTCCCGGACTCTCCGTGCCGGCCGTGCAGCGTGCTCGCATGCGTGAGGACTTCGGCGAGCTCGTTCCGTATGCGGAGACCCTGATCACCGACCACACCGGCATGGCCGTTGACGGGTTCCGGTCGAGGGCATGGGTCATGGCCCGCCGCGAATGGATCCGGGCGAACCTGACCGGCATGCAGCGGCTGCTCGAGCCGCTCGCGGAGCGCGTGCTGTCAGAAAAGCCGGGGCGCGCCGAGATCCGCCGAAAAGCCATGGGGGCGCAAGCCGGCGCACTGTTCGGCTACGTCGCGAGGCGCGTGCTCGGCCAGTACGACGTGTTCCTGCCCCCCGACGATGAAGGGCTGCTCTACTTCGTGGGCCCCAACGTCGCGGAGGTGGAGCAGCGTTTCGGGTTGCCCCAACGGGACTTCCGCCTGTGGGTCGCGATCCACGAGGTCACGCATCGTGTGCAGTTCGGGGCCGCGCCCTGGCTCCGCGGGCACCTGCGCGGTCTCGTCGATTCCTACCTGGGAGGCGTCTCGCTCGACGCCAAGGAGCTCATCCAGCAGATGCGCCGAGCGGTGGAGGAGGCGCGGGGTGGTACCGACGCTCGCATGGGCGGGATCTTTCTCCTGTTGACCCCGGAGCAACGCGAGCTCTTCACGAAGGTTCAGGGCTTGATGTCGTTGCTCGAAGGTCACGCGTCGTACGTGATGAATGAGGTGTCGCGAGATCACGTCGCCGACGTCGACCGTATGCGCCGCGCGCTCGCCGTCCGGCGCAAGGGCTCGGGCCTCGAGCGCAACGTGCAGAAGGCGATCGGATTCGAACAGAAGGTGCAGCAATACGACCGGGGCGAGGCGTTCGTGCGCGAGGCGGTCTCTCGCGCCGGCATGGACGGGTTCAACCGCGTGTGGCTCGCGCCGGAACATCTTCCGACGCTCGATGAGATCGGTGCCCCGGCAGCCTGGGTCGAGCGCGTCGCCGGGTAGGTCGATGGTCCTGCGGCGCCCGCCGGCAGTCGCCCGGGTGCTCGAGCGTGTCACCGCCACGGTGCGGGAGCGCGAGATGTTCCATCGCGGGGAACTGGTCCTCCTGTGCGTGTCCGGCGGCCCGGACTCCGTGTGCATGGTGGAATCGTTGGTTCGACTTCGGCGGCTGCTCGGCGTGCGGCTCGAGGTCTTCCACTTCGACCACCGGTTGCGCGCCGGCTCCGGAGCCGATTCCTCCTACGTGCGCCGGCTCGCCGCTCGCCACCACCTGCGATTCCACCTGCGGGTCGCCGGTGATTCCCCGAGAGGCGGAGAGTCGGTGGAAGCCTGGGCCACTGCCCGGCGGACGGACGCAGCCAATGAGGTGCGGCGCGAGATCGGCTCGCCGGTCATGGCCGAGGGGCACACGCTCGACGATCAGGCCGAGACCGTGCTGCTCAACCTGCTCCGGGGCACTGGCCTCGACGGTCTCGCCGGCATCTGGCCCGGAAGCGGCGAGCGTCCCGGCTCGGCGTTGGCGCAGCCGCTGCTCGACGTCACTCGCGCCGAGGTCGACGCGTTGTGCCGCTCTCTGGGGCTCCGGCCTCGCCGTGATCCCATGAACGACGACCCTCGGTACCTGCGGGCAGCGCTGCGAAACGAGGCGATCCCCGCGCTCGAGCGCGTCACCGGGCGTGAGATCCGGGCCACCATCGCGCGGACCGCCGCAGTGTTGCACCACGATCGCCTCGAGCTGATGCGGCAGGCGCTGGAGCGGGAGGCGTCGATCGTCGAGCGCGACGGTGACCAGGTGCGGTTCCGGGCGGCCGACCTCGTCGAGCTCCCGGCCTCCCTCGCCGCCCGCATCGTGCGAATCGGCCTGTGGAATCTGGCCGCGGTCGACGACATCGGGGCACCCTGGACCCGCGACTCCGTCGACGCGGTGCTCGATCTCGCGGCGGGGCGTCCGGGGCGTCGCCGCGATCTTCCGGGAGCCCGCACGGCGCGGCGCGACCGGGTGTATGTTCACGTGTCTTCCCCTGCCGCAACCAGCTGAGTTGATCGTGGGAAGGGGACAGCCCGTGCGCCTCTCGCATGACACGTCGGACGCTACACTCCGGGTTCCCGTGAACGCCTACGAGCCGGACATCGAGAAGGTTCTCGTCTCCACCGAGGAGATCGAGTCTGCCCTCGCGACCATGGGAGGGCAGATCACCCGGGACTATGCGGGCAAGCGACTGCTGCTGGTGGGCGTGCTCAAAGGTGCATTCGTGGTCATGGCCGATCTGGCACGCCATGTCGCCCTGCCGCTCGAGTTCGACTTCATGGCGGTGTCGTCCTACGGCGCCGCGACGAAGACCAGCGGGGTCGTCCGCATCCTGAAGGACCTCGATCACGATCTCGACGGCCTCGATGTGCTGCTGGTCGAAGACATCGTGGACTCGGGCCTGACGCTGAAGTACCTGCTGAAGAACCTCGCGGCCCGCAAGCCGGCCTCGCTCGAGGTCGCGGCGTTGTTGCGGAAGACCGGACTCCAGAAGGTGCCCCTCGACATCCGTTACGTCGGCTTCGAGATTCCGCCGGAGTTCGTCGTCGGCTACGGTCTCGACTTCGCCGAGCGGTATCGCAACCTGCCGTACGTGGCGACGCTGAAACCCGAGGCCTACGGCGGCTGAGACACGAGGGAACCTCGTGCCGACGGCGGGGCGTCGGAGCGCCATGGGGAGAACGATCGCAACCCTGCTCCTCGCGTCGGTGCTTACCGCATGTGCGGCGTCGTCGAGCGACGATCCGCCAGCAGGTGCCGGGGTCCGAGGCGTCGTAACGATCGAACCCGCATGCCCCGTGGAGCTCCAGGGTTCCCCGTGCCCAGACCGTCCCTGGTCCGGAACCGTGCGCATCATCGCGCTCGACGGGACCATCGTGGCCGAGGTCGACACCGACCGCGACGGGCGGTTCGCCGCCACCCTGGCTCCGGGGGGGTATGACGTGGTGGCCCTCACGCAGGCCCAGCGACCCCCGACCGGCGAGGCTCAGCGCGTCATCGTCGAGGACGGAGCGTTCACGCGCCTGAGTCTCGCGGTCGACGTGGGCATCCGCTGACGACAGGCCCGGTTATCCTCGCTGGGACCCGGTGCTACCATCAACCGAACGGGCCCCCTCCCCGCGGCGCGCAGCGGGAGCTGCCGCCCGTCTTCCGACGAGGAGCCCACGCTGAGCAAGCAACCCGAGAACCCACTCAGAAAGATCACGCGCACTCCGACGATGTGGATCGTGCTGGGCACGCTGATCTTCCTGTTCGTGTTCTCCTTCCGTGGACGGGGATCCTCGGGCGAACTGCTCGGTCTCTCGGCGTTCGAAGCCGCCGTCGACCAAGGACGCGTCGCGACCGCGGTGATCCACGACGGAGACCAGACGGTCACGGGCGAGCTCGCCGACGGCAGTGCCTACCGCACGACCTATCCGACCGAGTACGCCGACGATCTCATCGCTTTGCTGAAGAAGGCCGGGGTGCCGACCGAGGTCGACCCACAGAAGCCGAACGCCTTGCTCGGCACGCTGGTCACGGTGATCCTGCCCGTGTTGTTGATCGGGGGGATCCTGCTGTTCGTCATGAACCGGTCCCAAGGCGGGGGCGGCCGCGTCATGCAGTTCGGCCGCAGCAAGCACAAGACGGTCGCCAAGGACCAGCCCAAGACCACGTTCGGTGACGTCGCGGGAGTCGACGAGGCGATCGAGGAGCTGCAGGAGGTCAAGGACTACCTGCAGGATCCTGCGAAGTTCCAGGCGATGGGAGCGAAGATCCCGCGGGGCGTGCTGCTGTTCGGGCCTCCCGGCACCGGCAAGACGCTCCTCGCGCGCGCGGTCGCCGGCGAGGCGGGAGTGCCGTTCTTCTCGATCTCCGGCTCGGACTTCGTGGAGATGTTCGTGGGGGTGGGTGCTGCGCGTGTGCGCGACCTGTTCGAGCAGGCCAAAGCCACCGCCCCGGCGATCGTGTTCATCGACGAGATCGACGCGGTCGGTCGCCAGCGGGGCGCAGGGGTGGGAGGCGGTCACGACGAGCGGGAGCAAACGCTCAATCAGCTGTTGGTGGAGATGGACGGCTTCGACCAACGCTCCACGGTCATCCTGATGGCGGCGACGAACCGTCCGGACATCCTCGACCCGGCGTTGCTTCGCCCCGGGCGCTTCGACCGCCAGGTGGTGATCGACCGCCCGGATCTCGAAGGTCGCAAAGCGATCCTGCGTGTGCATGCCCGCGGCAAGCCGTTCGATCAGACCGTCGACCTCGATGTCCTCGCTCGACGAACGCCGGGGTTCACCGGTGCCGATCTCGCCAACGCGATCAACGAGGCCGCCCTGCTCGCGGCGCGAAGGAACAAGAAGGCGATCTCGATGAAAGAGATCGAGGAAGCCGTCGACCGTGTGATGGCCGGTCCCGAGCGCAAGAGCCGCGTCATGGACGAGCAGGAGCGACGCCTGATCGCCTACCACGAGGGTGGGCACGCGATGGTTGCCCACGTGTTGCCCAATACCGACGAGGTGCACAAGATCACGGTGATCCCGCGCGGACGCGCTCTCGGATACACCCTCACGCTGCCCGAGCAGGACCGGTTCCTGATGACGCGCGAGCAACTCCGCGACGAGCTCGCGATGTTGATGGGCGGGCGAGTCGCCGAGGAGATCGTGGCCGGTGACGTCACGACCGGTGCCGGCAACGACATCGAGCGGGCAACCAAGATCGCCCGGCAGATGGTGACGGAGTACGGCATGAGCGACTCGATCGGGCCTCGTACGCTCGGGCAGAAGCAGGGCGAGGTGTTCTTGGGCCGCGACCTGGGCTCGACCCCGGACTACTCCGACGCCGTCGCGTTCGAGATCGACCACGAGGTGCGAGAGCTGATCGACGAGGCGCACGATGTGGCGCTCGACATCCTTACGGTGAACCGCGAGAAGCTCGACACGCTCGCCGGCCGCTTGCTCGACGTCGAGACGATGGAGCGAGACGACGTCGAGTCGTTCTTCGCCGACGTCGAGCGGCGCGAGCCACGCGGACACGAGGAGCGTTCGGTCGGCCTCGGGGTCACCCGTCAGACGAAAGGGGAGCCCGATCCGGCGCCGAGCGAGCCGGGTTCGCTGCGGCCGAAGATCGGTGGCCCCGGGCTCTCACCCGCGTAGGCGTCACCGCGACCCGCACGCCCGGTTCGGGTCGGTCGGCTGTCCGTAGACTGCGTGTCCATGGGCGATCGTTGGGCCACGTTCGACTGCTACGGCACCCTCGTCGATTGGCCCGGGGGCGTGCGAGAGACCATGCGACGTCTCTGGCCGACGGTCGACGGAGACTCGCTGCTCGAGCGGTACATGCGCCTCGAGCCCCAGGTGCAGGAAGGCCGTGGCATCGCCTACCGGGAGGTCATGGCCCAGACCATGTCCCGCGTCGCCGACGAGTTCGGGGTCGCCGTGCCCGAGGGAGAGTCGCATGCGCTCGCGGCGTCGCTGCCGTCATGGCGAGTGTTCCCCGAGGTACCGGGCGCGTTGGGCGAACTCCGCGATCGCGGGTGGCGTCTCGCGATCTTGTCGAACACCGACGCCGATCTGCTCGATGCGTCGATCGGCGCCGTAGGGGTCGACGTCGACGAGCGTGTGGTCGCGAGCGACATCGGATCGTACAAGCCGGCATTCGGTCACTGGGAGACGTTCTTCCGGCGCACCGATGCAGAGCGCACGCACCATGCGCACGTCGCAGCGTCGTTGTTCCACGACATCGAGCCGTGCGCGAAGCTCGGGTTGCCGGCCGTGTGGATCGACCGACTCGGCGAGACCAGCATGGTGCCACGATCGGCGACGCTTCCCGACCTCGCCGATCTGCCAGAGACGCTCGACCGCCTGGTGCCGGCGTAGCTCCCGATCGACGCCCGCGTGACCCTCGAGCGGTGCGTGGGGCCCGAACGGGCGGGTCGTCCTAGACTCACCACATGGACGCCGTGGCACGCGCCGTCACGTCCGGGGAAGATCTCTACGCCCTGCTGGGCGTGCCTGCCGACGCCTCCGACGACGACATCCGCCGGGCCTATCGCACGCTCGCCCGGCGGCATCACCCCGATGCCAATCCCGGTGAGGTCGAAGGCGCCGGGGGATTCCGACGGGTCGCGGCCGCGTACGAGATTTTGGGGGACGAGCGCGTTCGAGGGGCCTACGACCGCGCGCTCGGCCTCGAACGGCGCGCGCTCGAACGCGCGGAGGCTCCGGGGCCGGTCGCCTCGCACGCCGCCCCCCGGCCGACCGGGGCGGTGGGTTCCCGGGGTCCCTCGGCCTCCACGAACCCTGCCGATCACGCTCCTCGGGTGCAGCCTGACGCGCCGCCGCGGCGCCGTGAGCCACCGGATGAATGGCGTGTCGTGTCGGTCTTCGGCCGGATCGTGGCCGCCGCCGCCGCGATCGTCGTCATCGCCGTCGTCGTGCTCATGATGGTCTCGGCGAATGCGGGGGAATCAGATCCGGCGCCCGGGCCGACGATCTGGTGCAAGACGCCCGACGGCTGGTACGACTGCTGGAGGGCCACGACGCCCGACGGCCTCTGAGCGCGAGTCGCATCCGCCGCCTGCACTCGACCGGGTAGCATGCGCGCCATGGCGGACTTCGACGACGAGCAGGTCCAGCAGGGCGTACGGTTGATCCTCCAGGGCATCGGGGAGGACGTCGAGCGCGGGGGCCTCAAGGACACGCCGGCGCGTGTCGCTCGCATGTTTCGCGAGATCGCCAGCGGCGTCGGTGAGGATCCCACCGGCATCGTGACGGTGGTCGAGGGTGCGGACTTCGACGAGATGATCATGGTCCGGGACATCCCGCTGTACTCGATCTGCGAGCACCACCTGATCCCGTTCTCGGGGCAGGCGCACGTCGCCTATGTCCCGAACAAGGCCGGGCAGATCACAGGCCTGTCGAAGATCGCTCGTGTCGTCGACGTGCTGGCCAAGAAGCCACAGGTGCAAGAGCGGCTCACGACGGAGATCGCCGACACGATCGAGCGCGCCCTCGAGCCGCGCGGCGTGTTCGTGGCGATCGAGGCCGAGCACCTGTGCATGACGATGCGCGGCATCAAGAAGCCGGGCTCCGTCACGGTGACCTCCGCGGTGCGCGGGCTCTTCCGCACCGACGCGCGCACGCGGCAGGAGGCGATGCACCACATCGGCATGCGTTGATCCGAGCCCAGGTCTCGGTGACGCTCCGAGCGCCGTCATCGGCGGACCCCGTGCAGATGCGGCCACTACGATGAGGGCGTGAGCGAAGCGGTCTGGCGATGTCGCGACCACACGTTCCCGCTCGGGGAACGCACCCTCGTGATGGGCATCGTCAACGTCACGCCGGATTCCTTCAGCGACGGCGGTGCTCTCCCGAGCTCCCAGGATGCGATCGCCTACGGGCTGCGCCTCGCGGCCGACGGTGCCCACATCGTCGACGTCGGAGGAGAATCGACCCGGCCGGGCGCCGAAGCCGTGCCGATCGAGGATGAGCTGGCGCGTGTCGTGCCGGTGATCGAGGGGCTTCGCGAGGCGGCGCCCTCAGGCGTCGTGCTCAGCGTCGACACGCGCCGCCCCGACGTCGCCCGAGCTGCGCTCGACGCCGGTGCGTCGATCGTGAACGACGTGACCGCGGCCGCGAGCCCCGGCATGTTCGACCTCGTCCGCGCGAGCGGTGCCGGTCTTGTGCTGATGCACATGCTCGGTGAGCCCAGGACGATGCAAGACGATCCCCGCTACGACGACGTCGTGACCGACGTTCGTGACTTCCTCGCCGCTCGACTCGGCGCGGCGGTCGCGGCAGGCGTGCGCCGCGATCACCTGTGCGTCGACCCTGGCATCGGGTTCGGTAAGAACCTCGACCACAACCTGTCTCTGCTCCACGACATCGCTTCGTTCGCCGAGCTGAGGGTGCCGGTGTTGGTGGGGGCCTCACGCAAGCGATTCATCGGGCAGTTGACCGGTGTCGACGATCCGGCCGAACGGGTCGAAGGCACCGCAGGGGCCGTGGCGTGGTGCGCGGCCAACGGGGTCGACATCGTCCGTGTTCACGACGTGCTCGAGATGACGCGAGTGGTCCGGGTCGTCGACGCGATCTCACGCGGGGTCGCTTCGTGACGGTCATCGCACCGGCGCCGCCGCACGCCGTCGCCACCTCGGTGGGAACGATCGCGTTCCACGATCAGGGAGAGGGGCCGCCCGTGTTGTTGCTGCACGGGTTCCCGGCGTCGTCCTGGCAGTGGCGCGAGTTCGTCCCCTTGCTCGCGTCGAGGTTCCGTGTGATCGCTCCCGATCTGGTCGGCTCGGGCGCATCGATGCCGGCCGACGGTGCGCGGCTCGATCTCGTGGCCCATGCGACCTCGATGCGCGAGCTGCTCCAACACCTCGGCGTCGAGCGGTGCGCGGTGGTAGCTCACGGCACCGGGGCGGGGCTGGCGCAGATGCTCGCGCTGGAAACCGATGCGGTCGAGGCGCTGGTCCTGCTCGCAGCAGCCTCATTCGATGCGTGGCCGGGGCCGGGGGTCGTGCGCGCCCGTGAACGACTCCGGGCCGAGGGATGCTCGTCGGAGCTGGTGCGCTCCATCGTGCGCCGCGCGTTCGAGGCCGGTGCGATGCATCGCGAACGACTGCCGGACGACGTGCTCGATGCCTACGCCGAACCCTACGCCGTCGGCGAGGGTCCCGATCGGTTCATGCGGGTGCTCGAGGGCCTCGACGGTCGGGGTCTCGTCGGTCGTGAGGCCGAGCTCGCGGCGATCGAGGCTCCGGTGCTGATCATGTGGGGGGAGGAGGATCCCGTGTTCCCGCCGAGCGTGGCCGAACGTCTCAACGACGCGATGCCGTCCTCGACCCTCGGGCTACTCCCCGGGTGCGGGCACTTCCTCGTCGAGGAGGCGCCCGACACCATCGGGCCGATGATCTCCGAGTACCTGCGGGCACGTTACTCCCAATCGCCTCACGGTCATGACGATCCGAAGGCCGGGGTCGTGATGCTGCAGCTCGAACGGCGACCTCCGTGGGTCGATGTCGAGGAGTACGAACGCGACGAGTGGTTCGACCACGAGAAGAGTGACCCGAGCCCGTGACGATCGCACGAGTGTTCCTGTCGGGCATCGCGGCGCAGGGGCACCACGGCGCACGCGCCGGCGAGAAGGACGAGCCACAGGACTTCGTCATCGACCTCGATCTCGAGGTCGATGTCGCCGGCGATCAGATCGAGGCGACGGCCGACTATCGCGGCGTGAGCGACGCGGTGCGGCAGGTCGTCACCGACGGCTCCTTCGACCTGATCGAGGTGATGGCCGCCGCCGTGGCCGAGCGCGTGCTCGGGTTCGAGCACGTGATGCGCGTGACCGCGGTCGTGCACAAGCCGAACGCCGCTCGCCGGCTCGAGATCGACGGCGTGGCAGCCGCCGTCACGCTGCCGGCAGGCCAGGCGTGACCGATTCCGCCTTCCTGGGCCTCGGGTCGAACGTCGGCGATCGTCTCGCCACGCTGCAGCGCGCCGTCGATCTCCTCGGTGAGGAACCGAGCATCATGCCGACCCGGTGTTCCCGGGTGTGGGAGACCCGTCCCGTCGGCGGGCCGCCGCAGCCCGACTTCCTCAACGTCGTGATCCGGGTCGCCGTCGATCTGTCCGCCCTCGATCTGTTGGCCGCCTGCCACCGTGTGGAAGCCGCACTCGGCCGCGTGCGCGAGGTGCGGTGGGGTCCCCGCACGATCGACATCGATGTGCTGTTGTTCGACGCGGTCGCGATCGACACGCCGGACCTGATCGTGCCTCACCCTCGCATGCGCGAACGAGCGTTCGTGATGATGCCGTTGCTCGACGTCGAACCCGATCCGAGGATGCCCGACGGCTCGCACCTGGTCGACGTCCGATCGGGGCCCGGTTCGGTCGGGGGAGTGTGGCCGTTCGCCCCCCCGCTCCGCACACATTGACGGCGCCGGATCGAGTTCGGGGGGTCGGTCGCTCGAGTTGCGATACTCGCGCTCATGGACATCGCGATCATCGGTGCAGGAAGGGCGGGAACGGCGGTCGCGGTGCTGTGGCAGCGGGCCGGCCACCGGATCGTCGCGGCGTCGGGGCGGGCGTCCACCGCCGGGCGCGTCTCCCGGCACCTTCCTGGGGTGCCCCTGCTCGATGCTGCCCATGCCGCACGTGATGCCGAGCTCGTCGTCATCGGTGTGCCCGACGACGTGATCGGCCAGACCGTGCACGAACTCGCCGGTGTCGGCGTCTTCGCGCCGGGGCGATGGGTCGCCCATCTGTCCGGCGCGACGCCGCTCGCGGCGCTCGACGCCGCACGCGACGTCGGAGCGCGCCGCTTGGGGGTGCACCCCCTCCAGACCTTCCCCGACGTGGGGTCGGCGATCGAGCGCATCCCCGGGTGCACGGTCGCGATCGGGGCCGATGACGACGAGGGGGCGTTCGTCGCCGAACGGCTCGCCGAAGATCTCGGCGGCCGGCCATTCCGGCTCGCCGACGATCACCGCGCGGTCTATCACGCGGCGGCGGTCTTCGCATCGAACTACCTCGTGGCGGGTGCGGCCGTCGCCGAGCACCTGCTCGAGGTCGCGGGCGTGCCCGACCCGCTCGAGGCGTTGGCGCCCCTGCAACGCGCGACCGTGGCCAACCTCGCCCGGATCGGGCCGATCGAGGCGCTGACAGGGCCTGCGGTGCGGGGCGACGCAGGCACGGTCGCGCGCAACCTCGAAGCCGTCGCAGTCGCAGCGCCGGAGGCCGTCGACGCCTACGTCGCGATGGCGCGGATCGCGCTCGACCTCGGGATGCGCCGTGGTCGGCTGTCCCCACAGGGTCGGGCGGCGGTCGAAGAGGTACTCGCCCGATGGACGTGATCCGGGGCGCCCGCGAGCTCCGCGCCCGAACCGACGCGGCGCGGGCCGGCGACGATGAGGTTGCGCTCGTGCCCACGATGGGTGCGTTGCACGAGGGGCACCGCTCGTTGATCCGTCGCGCACGACGAGCTCGCACCACGGTCGTCGTCACGATCTTCGTGAACCCTCGCCAATTCAGCGATGCCGCCGATCTCACGGCCTACCCGCGCGACGAACAGCGCGACCTCGAGGTCTGCGAAGAGCTCGGGGCCGACGTCGTGTGGGCCCCGCCGACCGACGAGGTCTACCCGCCTGGCGTCGAGCTCCCCTCGCCCGATGCGGGCCACGTGGGAGATCGTTTCGAGGGCGCCTCGCGCCCAGGTCATCTGGAAGGGGTGCTCACCGTCGTTCGACGGCTGTTCGATGTGACCGGCCCGTGCACCGCATTCTTCGGTGAGAAGGATGCTCAGCAGCTCTTCCTGGTGAAGCGCATGGTCGAGCGCGAAGCCCTGCCGGTCGAGATGGTCTCCTGTCCGACGATCAGGGAGCCCGACGGCCTCGCCCTCTCGTCGCGGAACGTGCTGCTGCAGCCCGAGGAGAGAGAGCAAGCCGGATGCCTGTTCCTCGCGCTCGGTGAGGCGGCGGAGCTCGTCGGGAGGGGGGAGCGTGACCCACGGACGCTGGTCGCCGCGATGGCTCGCGAGATCGGAGCGACCCGACTGGCCCGACTCGACTACGCTGCGGTGATCGACGACCGAACGTTCGACGTCCCCGACCACCTCGAGCCGGAGATGCGGGCGAGAGCCCTCGTCGCGGTGCGATTCCCGTCGGCTCGCCTGATCGACAATCTGCGTCTGCCCTCGGTGACATGACCGGGTGGCAACCCGATCGAGTCGTGCTCGTCACCGCGGCGATGAAGGCGTTGCTCGCCGACGACGCCCGCCCTGCTGCAGGCGATCCGGACGCCGTGGGGACCGCTCACCTCGTGTGCGCCCGGCCAGGCAGGATCGCCGGCTGCTCGTTGGCCAAGGAGGTCTTCGGACGACTCGGAGTGCGGTATCGCCCGATCGTGGTCGACGGGGACACGGCGATGCCCGGCGATGCGGTGGCCGAACTCGGTGGGCCGCTCGCGGCGATCGGCGCCGCCGCGCCCACCGCGATCCGCCTGCTCGAGCGGCTGTCTGCGGTCGCGACGGGCACCCTCGAGCCGGTCGATGGAGACGTGATCGAGGCCCACGCGGTCTCGTTCCGGTTGTCGGGGCGTGACCCCGTGGGCGACGATGGACCGTCGTTCCGGCTCGAGTCGTAGGGAGGGGGTCCGAGGAACCGTGCTGCTCGCCGCCGACGTCGGGAACACCGAGATCGTCCTCGGGGTGTTCCGTGGGGACGTGATCGAGCACACATGGCGCCTCTCGACCCGTGCTGAACGCACATCGGACGAGTTCGCCCTCACACTCCAGGGCTTTCTGCAGCAGCGTGGGATGTCGCTCGAGTCGCATGTGACCGGACTCGTGGTCGCGAGCGTGGTCCCCGACGTCACCGCGACGATCCGTGAGATGAGTGCGAGGTACTTCCCGTTCTCGCCAGTCATCGTCGGTCCCGGTGTGAAGACAGGGGTCCCGATCCTTACCGACAATCCTCGGGAGGTGGGCGCTGACCGGGTCGTGAATGCGCTGGCTGCGTTCACGCTCACGGGAGGCCCGGCGATCGTCGTCGACTTCGGCACGGCAACGAACTTCGACGTCGTGAGCGCGAAGGGTGAGTTCGTCGGCGGGGTGATCGCGCCGGGTATGCAGGCCAGCGCGGCAAGCCTGTTCTCACGGACCGCGCGTCTCACGCGCGTCGAGCTGTCAGCGCCACCCCACGTCGTGGGCAAGAGCACCGTTGAGGCGATCCAGTCCGGCTTGATCTTCGGCACGGCTGGCGAGGTCGACGCCATCGTGACCCGGATCAAGGCAGACCTGCCCGGAGCCATCGCGATCGCGACGGGCGGGCTGGCTCCGGTCGTCATCCCGCATTGCTCGACGATCGACCGAGAGGAACCCTGGCTGACACTCGAAGGCCTGCGGCTCGTCTTCGAGAGGAACACGGTGATGGTCGATGAGTGAGGACGAAGCGATCGGCTCGCGGGAAACCGAGCTCCTCGCCGCCCGTCGAACGTCGATGGAGAAGCTCGAGCGAGCCGGCATGCCCGCGTTCGCCCTGACGCTCGAGCGAGCTCTCGGCGTCGCCGAGCAGACCCCGATCGCCGCCGTCCGGGCCGCTCACGGCGAGCTCGGCCTCGACGATGTCACCGGCACCATCGTCACGTTGGCCGGCCGTGTTGTGCTCAAACGTGATATCGGCAAGCTGAAGTTCCTCGTCGTGCGCGACCGGTCGGGCGATCTCCAGATGGTCGCGAGCTCGGCGGATCTCCCCGAGGATCAGTTCACGCTGCTCGACGAGGTGGACCTGGGCGACATCATCGGAGTGACGGGGAGGGTGGGCACGACGCGGAAGGGCGAGCTCAGCGTCTTCGCGGATCGATGGGCGATGCTCACCAAGGCGCTCCGGCCATTGCCGGAGAAATGGCACGGGCTGCAGGATCCAGATCTGCAGCAGCGACGCCGCTACCTGCACCTGATCGCTGACGAAGCGCCACGTCGCGCGTTCCTCGCCCGTTCCGCCGTGCTGAAGACGATGCGGCGAGTGCTCGATGATCGTGGCTTCGTCGAGTTCGAAGGCCCGATGCTGCAGACCGTCGCCGGTGGTGCGAACGCCAGGCCCTTCACCACTCACCACCACGCGCTCGATACGCCGATGAAGCTGCGCATCTCGCTCGAGCTGTACCTCAAGCGCATGCTGGTGGGGGGCGTCGAGCGCGTCTACGAGCTCGGACGCAACTTCCGAAACGAGGGCATCGATCGCGATCACAACCCCGAGTTCACGATGCTCGAGGCCTATCAGGCCTACGGCGACTACCACTCGATGATGGAGCTCAGCGAGGTGCTCCTGACGGAGTGCGCTCGCGCCGTGAACCCGATCGTCGGACGCGACGCCGACGACCTGCGCATCTCCGTGCAGGGCCGAACGATCGACCTCACGCCGCCGTTCGCGCGCATCACGATCCTCGGGTCCGTCAGCGATGCCGTCGGCGAATCGGTCACGCTCGACCACCCCGGGCTGCCGACCCTCGCGACGCACCACGGGGTGCACGTCGAGCGAGCCTGGGGGCCTGGCAAGATCGTGCAAGAGCTCTTCGAGAAGCTCGTCGAAGGAACGATCGAGCAGCCCACGTTCGTGTGTGATTTCCCGCGGGAGGTGTCGCCGCTTGCGAGGCCGCATCGCGACGATCCCGGACTGACGGAACACTTCGACCTCGTCGCGGCGGGCATAGAACTCGTGACCGCGTTCAGCGAGCTCACCGATCCGATCGAGCAGCGGGCGAAGTTTGAACTGCAGCAACAGATGAAGGAAGTGCTCGGCGACGAGGTCCATCCGTTCGACGAAGACTTCCTGCGCGCTCTCGAACACGGCATGCCCCCCGTCGGTGGGCTAGGCATGGGTATCGACCGCACCTTGTTGCTGCTGACCGACGCGGCGAGCTTGCGCGACCTGATCATGTTCCCGTCGCAACGGCCCGAATGAGCGGGCGGTGCGAACCGGTCGCACTCGCGGCTCCAGGGCGACGAAGCTATGCTCGCCGCAGGCGAACCGGAGGGGGTCACGATGTCGGACGAGTCGGTCGAGGCGCTGAAGCAGGTGCCGCTGTTTCAGGGCATGTCCGACAAGGCGCTGATGCGGGTCGCGGAGATCGCCAAGGAGGTCTCGCACCCTGCCGGCAAGACGATCTTGGAGGAGGACCGTTCGGCGGCCGGTTTCCACCTGATCCTGTCCGGAGAGGCTCAGGCTTCCCATGCGGGTGCCGCCCTGAGCACGATGGGTCCCGGTGATTATTTCGGTGAGATGTCGCTGATCGACGGAAAGCCTCGCTCGGCCTCGGTGACCGCGGTTACCGACCTGCGAACCCTCGCGATCCCTGCCTGGAACTTCAGCCGACTGCTCGACGACAATCCTGAGGTGGTCCGCGCCTTGCTGGTCGCCCTCTCCGAGCGCATCCGCGACCTCGCCGACCACCGCCATTGATCCCCCGCGATCGGTGTTGACCCGCGTCGAAACCTCGGATTAGGCTCGGCGCATCGGCGCCGCCCGCGGCCGGAAGTGCCTTGTCCCCAGAGGAGGTCGTGATGCGCGCGCCACGTTTCGAAGTCTCGTTCGCCGCCGCCGCAGTGCTCGTCGTGTTCGCCGTCGCCGTCCCGGCGGCCGCCCATCCGGGCACCGAGTGGTCGACGGGCCCCATCCCGCACGACCGCATCCCTCACCTGCACGACGCCAGGCCCCGTGGATCCGTTTCCGCGAGGCCACCGATCACCGACGACTTCGAGATCGTGAGTCACCTCACCTTGCCGGGCTCGGCCTCCGATGCCGACATCGCGCTCTACGACCACGGGCACAAAGGCCTGTTCGCCTACGTCGGCTCATGGCGCGACCGGTGTCGCAACGACGGCGTGAAGATCATCGACGTCTCGAAGCCGCGTCATCCGGTGGTCGTCTCGATCGCCAGAGCGCCCGGTCGAGGGTTCTCGACGGAGGACATGGACATCGTCGAGATCGCCGACCGGGCGGTCATGGGGGTCGGGCTCCAAGCCTGTGCCAACCGTGGACGCAACGCCTTCGCCTTCTTCGACGTGACCAGGCCCCGGCATCCCAAGCTGTTGTCGATGTCGAGAACTCCGAGCGGGGTGCACGAGCTCGACCTGGTCGTTCGGCCCGACGGCTCGGCTCTCGCCCTCGGGGCCACGCCGTTCGCCGACTACGGATGGAAGTACTACGACGCCCATAGGAGCGGCGAGGTGTACATCATCGACATCAGCCGCCCCCGCAACCCCCAGCGGCTCACAGCCTGGAGCATCATCGACGATACGGACCTACGCTCGATCGGCGGCGATCCCTACGAGAGCAGCTTCCAGGGGATGGGTGCGTTCACGGCCGTCTTCGCTCACAGCGTGCGAGTGGCTGACGAGGGGATGACGGCATACGTCTCGTATTGGGACGCGGGTGTCGTCAAGCTCGACATCACCGACGCGGCATCTCCCGTGGTCGCGGGTCGCACGAGGTACAAGGCCGGCGCCGACGGCGACGCACATTCGATGTTCCCGCTCGACGTCGGAGGCACGCGTTACCTGCTACAGAACGATGAGGACTACGACCCGGACTCGCCGGTGCGTGTGAAGTCCTCGGTCACCGGTGCGGAGTCGTTCACGGGCATCGACATGTGGTGGATGCCGCAGGATCTGAACCGGACCCGCCAGATCTCGGGCGACGTCGTGGATGCGGGCGACGGATGTGACGGTTCGGACTACGCGGGTGCAGCCGGCAAGATCGTGATCGCCGACACCGTCGACTTCTTCTACGAAGGCATCATCGAGGGCTGGCCGGTTGCGCCTTGCCGGCTGACCAAGCAAGCCAAGCTCGCGGCCCGCAACGACGCCACCGCGCTGGTCTCGAACTTCGTATCGCCCGACGACCCGTGGGCTTGGCCGTTCGGTCGCCCGAAAGGGATCGACGAGAGCGAGGACATGGTGATCCTGCAGATCGCCGACGCCGACGGGTTGGCACGGGCGATCCGAGACGACG
Source organism: Actinomycetota bacterium (assembly GCA_029858935.1). GTDB lineage: Bacteria > Actinomycetota > UBA4738 > UBA4738 > HRBIN12 > JAOUEA01. The sequence goes on along the minus strand of JAOUEA010000008.1, from coordinate 8,496 downwards.
GGGGTCCCGCCACGATGACACTGAAGCCGACGGCTCCCGAGGTCGGGTTCCTCCGCATCTTCGATGAGTCGATCGCCGCCGATCACGACGGAGACGGCGTGAACGAGTTCCGCCAGGTGGGGTCGTTCACGAGCCTGCCACACGTCACGGGCCAGCTCGATCCGCCGAGGGGCGTCTGGACGATCCACAACACCGAGGTCCTCGGTGATCGCGCCTACTCTTCCTGGTACTCACATGGGATCGTGGCGCTGGACGTGTCCGACCCCACCGCGCCGTCTTTGGTGGGTCAGTTCGTGCCCGGCGGCAGGCGACGAGCCGAGACCTGGGGCGTGGCGATCGATCCCGCCAGCGGCTTGATCTATGCAAGCGACATCAACAGCGGGCTGTGGATCGTTCGTCCGACGGGCGACGCGATGGCGAGCGGCTAGATCACCGGCTCGTCGCCGGTGGCCTCACGCAGCGTGATCACGAGGTCCTGCAGCCCCGTGCCTTTGGCGAGGAAGCCTCGCGCCCCCGCCTCGCGGGCCTCGCGCTCGACGCCCGCGTCGGCGTGCGCCGTGAGGATCACGACGGGCAGTTCGGGCCTCGACTCGTGGATCTTCTTCATCGCGTCGATGCCGGAGAGATCGGGCATCGACAGGTCCATCAGCACGATGTCCGGATCGAGCGTCTCGGCCTGATCGCACGCGGCGACGCCGCCTCCGGCCTCGCCGGCGATCTCGATGTCGCCGATCAGCCGCAAGGCCGAGGTCAGAGCCTTGCGGAAGGCAGGGTGATCATCGACCACGAGCACTCGCACGTGCATGCCTCCTTCGAGCGTCTGGGCGTTCTGCACGTGGATCCCCTCGGTCGCGCCTTCCGCCTTACCTCCCCATGCCTTGGGGTTCGTTCATCCTGGCACCCTGCGGACACCACACACAACGGGTCGGAAGGAGGACATTCAAATGGTCCGAACGGGGGATTCCTCGCATCCGTCGAAAGGCACCTCATCCTCGAGCCGAGAACGTCCGAACAACCATGTAGAGGCTGTGAGCTGAAGGCGCCATCCGCGTCCAGTGTTGTGTGAGAGATGGAGGATGACACGTGAAGGGTCGTTCGTTCGAGGCTTTCGGAGGGCCACGGGTATACTGCCTATCAGCGGGCGCTGCGACCGGTCTCCGGGGGCGGCGCTCGAAGCACCTCGGGGGTAGGACGGGGTCCGTAGATCCCCGGGTGACAAGTGGAACATGCGGGTCGTGGCCCGGAGGACGCTGACATGTTCGAACGCTTCACAGACCGCGCGAGAAGGGTTGTGGTCCTCGCTCAGGAAGAGGCGAGGATGCTCAACCACAACTACATCGGTACCGAGCACATCCTGCTCGGGCTCATCCATGAGGGCGAAGGAGTTGCCGCGAAGGCTCTCGAGTCGCTCAACATCTCGCTCGAAGCGGTGCGTCAGCAAGTGGAGGAGATCATCGGCCAGGGTCAGGCCGCTCCCACCGGGCACATCCCCTTCACGCCGCGCGCGAAGAAAGTTCTGGAGCTGTCGCTGCGAGAGGCGCTGCAGCTCGGTCACAACTACATCGGAACCGAGCACATCCTGCTCGGGCTGATCCGAGAGGGAGAAGGCGTGGCGGCCCAGGTGCTCCAGAAGCTGGGCGCCGACCTCAACCGAGTGCGTCAAACGGTGATCCAACTACTGTCCGGCTACACGGGAGGCAAGGGTGAGACGACGCCGGGCGGCGGCTCCTCCGAGGGTCAGCAGAGCGGCTCGATGGTGCTCGATCAGTTCGGGCGCAACCTCACGCAACTGGCGCGCGACGGCAAGCTCGACCCTGTGATCGGGCGTGAGAAAGAGATCGAGCGCGTCATGCAGGTGCTTAGTCGGCGCACCAAGAACAACCCGGTGCTGATCGGTGAGCCCGGCGTCGGCAAGACCGCCGTCGTCGAGGGCCTCAGCCAGGACATCATCCGCGGTGAAGTGCCCGAGACGCTCAAGGACAAGCAGATCTACACGCTCGACCTCGGGGCGCTCGTGGCCGGCTCCCGATACCGAGGCGATTTCGAGGAACGCCTCAAGAAAGTGCTGAAGGAGATCAAGACACGCGGCGACATCGTGCTGTTCATCGACGAACTGCACACGCTCGTGGGTGCCGGCGCGGCTGAGGGGGCGATCGACGCCGCCAGCATCCTGAAGCCGATGCTTGCTCGCGGCGAGCTGCAGACGATCGGGGCGACCACGCGCGACGAGTACCGCAAGCACCTCGAGAAGGACGCCGCGCTCGAGCGCCGATTCCAGCCGATCGAGGTGCAGGAGCCCAACGTCGCCCACACGATCGAGATCCTCAAGGGCCTGCGCGATCGATACGAGGCGCACCACCGCGTGAACTTCACTGACGACGCACTCGTCGCGGCGGCGAATCTTGCGGACCGATACATCTCGGATCGGTTCCTGCCCGACAAGGCCATCGACCTGATCGACGAGGCGGGCTCGCGCATGCGCATCCGCCGCATGACCGCGCCGCCTGACGTTCGGGAGGTCGACGAGAAGATCGCCGACGTGCGTCTGCGCAAGGAGAGCGCGATCGACGGTCAGGATTTCGAGAAGGCTGCGAGCCTGCGTGACGAGGAGCGCCAGCTTCAGGAGGAGCGGTCTCGCCGCGAACAGGCCTGGAAGTCAGGCGAGATGGACATCCTGAGCGAGGTCGACGAGGAGGAGATCGCCGAGGTCCTCAGCATCTGGACCGGCATCCCTGTCTTCAAGCTGACCGAGGAGGAGACCGAGAAGCTGCTGCGCATGGAGGACGAGCTGCACAAGCGCATCGTCACCCAGAACGAAGCGATCTCGGCGGTGTCTCGCGCGATGCGCCGTACTCGCTCAGGCCTGAAAGACCCGCGTCGTCCGGCGGGGTCGTTCATCTTCCTTGGGCCATCGGGCGTCGGCAAGACCGAGCTGTCCAAGGCGCTCGCCGAGTTCCTGTTCGGTGACGAGGACGCGCTGATCCAGCTCGACATGTCGGAGTACATGGAGAAGCACACGGTGAGCCGCCTGATCGGCTCGCCTCCGGGATATGTCGGCTACGAGGAAGGTGGTCAGCTCACCGAAGCCGTCCGTCGCAAGCCGTTCTCGGTCGTGCTGTTCGACGAGATCGAGAAGGCTCACCCAGATGTGTTCAACACCCTGCTGCAGATCCTCGAGGACGGTCATCTGACCGATTCGCAAGGTCACAAGGTCGATTTCAAGAACACGATCATCATCATGACCTCGAACCTGGGCACGCGTGACATCCAGAAGGGCCCCGGCATCGGTTTCGCCGCCGCGGGCGACGCGGAAGTCACGTACGAGAAGATGAAGGATCGCGTCACCGAAGAACTGAAGAAGAGCTTCCGGCCCGAGTTCATCAACCGTATCGATGAAGTCATCGTGTTCCGCTCGTTGACGCAGGAAGACGTGAAGAACATCGTCGACCTGATGATGAAACGGGTCGAGGAGCAGCTGAAGGCGAAGGACGTCGAGATCGAGCTCACCGATGCTGCGAAGGTGCTGCTGGCCAAGCAGGGCTACGATCAGGCGCTCGGTGCCAGGCCGCTCCGCCGCACGATCCAGCGGCTGGTCGAGGATCCGCTCGCCGAGAAACTGCTCTACAAGGAATTCAGGGCGGGCGAGACGATCTTCGTCGACGCCGTCGACGATGAGATCGTGTTCCAGGCCACCGGCGGCATGATGCCGCCCGATGTGCCGCCGGTCGAACTCGCCGGTTCACCCGAGTAGCTCACCCACGTGGGTCGGGTTCGTCCCCGGCTCATCCTGCCGCCCTCGAGGCGGCACCAAGGCCGAAGCCCGGACCCCGAGGGGCCCGGGCTTCTCGGCGTTCACCGAACTCCTCGACCCGAAGTCGAAGGAACCCAGGTGCTCAACCGGTCTGTGGGGTGATCTTGCCATGGGGAAGGAACGGCTCGAACCACATGGAGAACCCGCCGAACTCGAGTTGATACTCCAACCGACTCGCGTCCTTCGGCTCGATCTGTTCGAGCCCTGCGTCCTCCAAACGCGCAACGATGGCGCGAGCATCGGCGGTCGTCACCTCGGAGCAACGGTTTCTATCTCGGATCGAAGGGGCCGATGGAGGGAGCTGGGCCAAGACGCGTTCGCTGTCTCTCGTCGTTCCCTCGTAACAGACCTCGTATCTCGAAGGCACGTATGTGCTGACCTCTCGATCCTTCCATGCGGCCGCAGGCAGCCAGGAAGCCGGATCGACGATCCGCGGGACGAGCCGCTCGAGGGCGCTTCCCGGCGTCGCGTCGAGAGGGCCATGCGGAACGAGATCGAGCTCGTCGCCGAACAGCCCGCTCGAGGCGATCTCGGCTCGCATCATCTCGACGCCCTCGGGCGTGAGACGTTGTTCGAGGAAGCCGGTCGTGCTCGCGTTCGCACCCTCGGGAAGGTCGCCTTCCTGCTGCCAGATCAGCCGCCCGTCGGCGTACACGTAGATCTTGGTGCGCGGGATCCCCTCGGCGCTCCCGTAGAAGCTGAGGACGAGCTCTCCGCGCTCCGGAGTGCTCGGCGTCGCTTCCTCGGGGGGAATGCCGACGGATCCTCCCCCGAAGCGGATCGATCCGACGATCTGCTGAATCTCCCGCTCGAGATCGGGGCCGGCCCGCTCGTGTGAGTCGCCTTCGATGTAGAGGGGCTCCTGGCCTGCACCGACCAGCCACACCCTGATCGTGTCGCCGATCTCTATGCCGGACCAGAACGCACCCCCCCTGTCGTCCTGCCAGCGGTGGAAGAATCCGGGGTTGCAGGCGACGTCCTTGCGAACGGTGAACACCACATGTTTCCCGGACTGCCCGCCGACGGTGACGTCCGAGGGTCCCGTGACGAGTTCGACCCCGCGCGCCACTGATGCGTTGATCGCGATCCGCGCGAGGCTGGCATCGGGCGCACCCCACCACTGTCCACACGCCCTGGCGTGTTCGCCTTTCCACACGCGTGTCCAGAAGATGATCGCCTCCGCATCTTGTGGCCCCACCGAGGACTTGCTGATGTAGGTGTTGCCGTGGTTCTCCCAGCCGGGCGCCGGCAGGCGGAACGAGATCGGGACACCCTCCGCGACGACCGTGTGCCAGCCGACGTCGAGGGGACCCTCGAGGAGAGCGACGGCCCCGAGCGTCGGGGAGGGCGAGACGACCGGAAAGGCCGAGGTGTCGTCCGTCGATGCCGCTCGACCAGAGCGCTCCTCGTTCGACTTGAGCCACGAACCGAGGGTGACGACCAGCACAAGCGCCGCCACGACGAACGCAACGGTCGAACGCGTGGATCGCTCCGACGCTTCGACCGGCTCGGCAGGGGATGGATCCGACGTGCGGGAAAGTGTGACTGACCGGGCCGTGGTGGCGGTGTTGGCCGCCCCACGGGGCCGCCCAACGGGATCGTGTTGTGCCGGCACCTTCTTCGACCCTCCCAACGGGGAGCCACCGACCACGTAGAGCGGCTGCGCGCCGCAGGTCGGGCACTGCGGCTCCTTCGTTTCGCCTTGCCAGTCACAACGGAGACAGGTCTTGAGGGTCGTGGCAGGCCGGTGGCCTTCCGATGGATGCTCCGCTGCCGCAGTCATCGGAAGGCCCCGCCTCACCTCACTGCGCGTTCCCGCGCTGCACTTCCTTGACGTATTCCTTCGTGTGCGTTCCCCAAAGCCGGATCGACTCCCGCGTGAGGATGTAGTCGTCGAGACCGCTGGTGTACATCACAGCGGCATCCTTCGGGTAGGTCGTCGACACCCACTCGGCGAAGGGCTCCCACATCTGTGGCGAGAACTTCTCTATCTCGCAGTTCTGCGAGCCCGACACGATCTGTCCATCGAGGACGGTGACGTCCCAGTAGCTCCCACTGAAGGGGCCTCGGCCGATCCGTTCGGATCCCAGGTTGTGGTACGCGAGCGTGCAACGGACCTGGGTGCCCGCGGCCGAACTGCCCGTTTCCTCACAGGAGTCGAGTATCTGCCTGTAGCCGGTGGCGTGCCACCACGACAGGTTGAGCGGCCATTCCTCCGGAGACCCCCCCGCACCGTACGCTCCACCGACCACCGAGACGTCGGCGCCCTCGGCCAGATAGGCGATCGCCCGTTCCGCGTCGAAGCCGCCATACGCCTCGACGAAGCCCGTGGCGATGTCCACAGGCGAGGCACCGAGCGGGTTCACTGCCGGTGCCTCGTTGGCGGGGGTGGTCGCGTCTTGCGCAGGACGCATGGTCCACAGGAGAACCACCGCTGCGACGCCGATCGCCGCTGCCACGGCGAAGGCGCCGATCCTGCGTCGACGGTGAGCGCGTTGTTGTCTGTGTTCCTGGTCCCTCCACGAGTCGAGTTCGGGTTCTGCTTGCTTGGTCGTCATCTCGAAGACCTCCCTCAGTTCAGCCATGCGGGCCTCCTGCGTTCCGGAGTACGGCTCGGCCTTGGGTGGCGAGCGCTCGCACGGTGGAAGGACGGATCCGCATGATCCCTGCGGCGTCCTCCGAGCCGTAGCCGTACAGATCGAGCAGGACGAGGGCGGCGCGCTGGCGCGGCGTCAAGGAACGGAGCATGCGAGTGACGTCTTCACGCAGGTCGACTTCGACGAACGGGTCGTACGACGAGTCGATCGCGACCAGCCTCCGAGTGGCCCGGCGTGCGGCGCGCGACCGCATCCGGAACCCGTTGAGTGCCACGCGGAAGAGGTAGCCGGTGGGGTCGTGGATCTCCTCGATCGTGTCCCACCGTTCCCACAGCGTGAGGAACGCTTCCTGCATCAACTCCTGGGCGTCGGCCCGGTTCCCGGTGACGAAGTACAAGGCCTTGAAGAGTGCCCGGTGCTCCTCGGCGAAGAACGCCGAGAAATCCGGCGGGGCCCCTGCCTCGCGAGGGAGCCGAACGACGTTACCCTCTGCCTGCATCACTCTCCTGGATGCCGCGGGCAGCCCCAGCGCTTAGATGTGTGCCCTATCACCCTCAGACCCCGATGGGAAATCCTCACGTCGACCGCCGGCGGGCGCGCCGATCCGCCTGCGGCCGATCGTCGTCAAGGGTCGACGGACACGGGGGTCTTCCGATCGGCGATCCGTTCGGACGCGCCCTTTCGCCGCAACAATTCGATCGCGTGCCGGCGCTCCGCCTGAGCGGCCTGCCCGTCCCCCGCGGAGGCGAAGACGTCGGCGGCGTCGAGGTGCGCGACCGCAGCCAGTGCGAGGAAGTCGGTTGCGTCTGCGATGCGCGTCGCCTCCGCGATCATCTCGAGAGCAGCTGGGAGCTCGCCGCGCACGGCGAGCACCTTCGCGCGAACCTGACGCCAGAGCATCTGCGAGGCCTGGTCGTCGCCGGCCGCCGATCGACGGCTTTGGTCCGCCGCTTCCCATGCCTCGTCAAGGCGGCCGAGGCGGAACCACGACTCGGCAAGCAGGGCCAACGAAGTCGACCGGAGGTTGTGCTCGCCGATCGACTCGAGCTGGTCGATCGCGCGACTGAGGTAGACCGATGCCTCGGCTGGATCATCGAGGGACAGGAGCGCGGTCCCTGCCAGCATCTCGGCATCCGATACGCGGTACGCGCCGCCGACGTCTCGGGCGTACGCCAAGCCCTCGTCGATCCGACGCCGGGCGTCCTCTTCCCGGCCCGAGAGTGCCAGCGCGAGGGCCAGTCGCATCACTGGCTCGGGCCGAGGTCGCGGAGCTTCGCTGAGCACCTGTTCGCATTGCCTGATGAACACGGGGAGTGGCGTCGGGCCATGGAGTCCCGTCAGCTGCGGCCGGAAGGTGAGCTCACGCTCGTCGCCCGCCTCTTCGGCGAGTTTCCAGCCACGCAGGAAGGCGGCGTGCGCTTCTTCTTGCCGACCGTTGAGCGACAATGCTTCTCCGAGGAGCCGGTGGGCTCGGGCGAGGCCCGCGGTGTCGCCGAGGTCCGTCAGCGCGGCGACGGCCTCCTCGGCGAAAGCACGCACCTCGGTCGCGGACTGGCCGCCCGGGTTGAGGTGGGTCTCGAGCGTGAGGTGCTCGAGTTCCAGGCGCCACCGAAGCCCCTCATCGCTGTTTCGGTCGGCTTCATCGAACCCGACCCGAAACGCCTCTTCGGCCTCGTCGAACCTGCCGATGTCGAACAGGGTTCCCCCGCGCAGCCTGGCGAGCTCGCCACGCTCGGGCGCGCCTGGACCCACGCACCGCATCGCTCGCCCGAACAGGCTTGCCGCTGCGACCAGGTCGTCTCGACCGAGGGCTCGCCGCCCGGCCGCGGCCAGGTGCGACCCCGCCAGTCGGCCGAGAGCCGCCTCCTCGACGGGGTCGACCGTGAGTCCCCGCCGGAGGTGATACGCCGTCTCGAGGTGGTAGCCGACGATCTCCTGCACCGCGGCGAGTCCCTCATCGGCTCGATCGATCGATGCGCGCCCGAAGCGCTCGTGGTCAGCGGCGCGAACCTCTCTCGGGATCGCTCGGTACACGACCTCATGGACGAGGATGTGTCGGAACGCGTACTGGCGGCTTCCTGGGCTCGA
>JAOUEA010000128.1 GCA_029858935.1 Actinomycetota bacterium | reverse complement strand
CTGGACAGATGAGGGTCTCCAGTACTTCCCGCCGCGAAGCGGCGTGGTCCCATCTCGGTTCAAGGCGTCTGAGATCGCCTGCAACGTCATTCCTCGTTCCCGCATCGTCACCACGCGAGTGCCGAGAGCGTCGCGCGCGAGGGCGACGGCTTCCTCTCGCCCGGGTCAGCCGCGCTTCGCCGTGCAGAGGACGGCGTGCGTTCGGACGCGAACCGCGCCGGTTACTACGAGCTGAGCGCCGACGACTCCAGAAGGAGCAGATCCGTCTCGGTGAGCGCAGCGACTGCGCCCAGCTGGGCGAAGAGCTCGCGGGCCGCGCTCAGCGGTTGCTCCGCCTTGCCCGCACGCCCGAGGCGACTGAGGCAGCGACCCTGGCCGAGGAGGGAGTGCGCTCGCTCGTACGGGTCGCCGAACTGCCGCCATCCCTCGTCCGCGTCCTCGTAGAAGGCGAGCGCCTCCCGGGGGTGTCCCGCGGCTTCGGCCGCGATCGCGCCCCACGTCGTCTTCGTATGCCGCCCCGCCGCCTGCCCACCGGCCGGCATCAAGAGCAGAGTGTCGAGCAGGTCGAGCCGGCGGAAGGCGGCCGCCTCGCGCGCGAGGTCGCAGTAGTCGTAGTTCCACGCCACGACCGTGTACCTGGACGACCTCGTCCGTACCGTGTCTTCGAGGAGGCGCTCGGCGTCTTCGAGCTCGCAACGCGTTCGATGCGCGACGATCGCCGGGACGCTGAACGCTCCCTCTACCGCCTCGCTCGAGGAGGCACGGATCAGGTCCGCTGCTTCTACCGTCTCTCCCCTACGGGTGAGCACGAGCGCCACCGGGGCCGGTGCGTGGGCGGCCAGCCAGCGGTCTCCGAGCGACTCGGCAGCACTCACGAGCTCCCGCCCGGCTGCCAGCAGCTCGTCCCAGCGCCCGAGAGGAAGAAGCGCCCACAGCTTCCTCGCCTTCGCGCGAGGAGACAGCCCGCGCGCGCGCTCGAACGCGATCCCCTCGTCGGCAACCTCGATGGCGACGGCTGGATCCACCGCGCAGAGGGCCTCCACGAGGTTGACGTACGTGACGTACGCCTCGTAGGTGGACTGCAGTTCGAGGGACAGGACGAGCGACGCGCGGAGGTCGTCGATCCCGCCCAGGTCGCCGAAGTTCGCCCGCGCGTTGCCACGCTGGCCGAGCGCCCGAGAGCGGACAGACGGGAGATCCAGCCGGTCGGCGATGACGAGCGCCTTCTCCGTCCATGTCAGGTCGTCCTGGTTGGACAGCTGCTTCGCGCTGTACACCCTCGCCAGCAGCTCGCTCGGTTCGTCGCCTTCGAGCCGAACGAGCAGTTCATCCACCAGCGATCGTGCGCGCTCGAAGTCGCCTGCGTTCCAGAGCTCGAGAGCCAGGCTCAGTGTCGACCGATCGGCTGCAGCCTGGTCTCCCGCGGCGACATGCGCAGCAGCTGCCTCCTCGAAGAGGCCGACTGCGTCAGTGAGGTGGCCACTTGCGCGCTCGGCTTCCGCGAGGAGCGTGAGGAGCCGTGCGCGGGCCGGGTGCCCTTCAGGCGCGAGCTCGAGCGCCCGCCGTAGCGACACGCGGGCCGCCTCGACGTCCAGGTTGAGTCCCTTCTCCCCGGCGAGAGTAAGAGAGCGCAATGCGGGCGCCTCGAGCTCGGTCGCCTGGCCGGACTGCCCGGCGGCGCGGGCGAGCTCGAGGGCGGTGGCGTAGTGGTAGGCGAGCACCTCGGCGATGTCCTCCACCCGCCCGCTGGCCTTGCCTTCGAGCCAGCTGGCGGCCGCGACGTGGCGGGTGGCACGGGAGGGGCGAGGGAGCCGGTTGTAGGCGACGTCGCGGGTGAGAACGTGCCAGAAGGCGTACTCGGTCTCGCCCTGCATCGAGGAGCGTTCTGCGGGGCGCACGAGCTCGAGACGCGAGAGCTCGCGCATTGCATCGACCACGTCGGTGAGATCGCGGTCGCCCATCTCCGCGACCGCACCCGCCCAGAACACCTTCCCCACGACGGCTGCGTCGGCGAGCATCGACTTCCGCTCGCTGGACAGCGTGTCCAGGCGAGCAGCGATGAGGGCGTGGATCGAATCCGGGAGCGGCACCTCCGCTCCCGCCCGAAGCTTCCACGAGCCTTCCTGCCGGACGAGAAGACCCCGGTCCTGCAAGAGACGCACGAACTCCTCCGTGTACAGAGGGTTGCCCTCCGAGCGCTCGATGATCGGCTCACGGAGCTCGCCCGGGAGCTCGGACGTGTCGATGAGCGAACTGACGAGACGTGCGGTCTCTTCGTCGCTGAGCGGCATCAGGTTGATCCGGTGGACGTTCGGCAGGCCGGAGGCGAAGGAGGCATGGCGTTCGAAGAGCTCGGGGCGGGCGGTGCCCACGACGAGCAGCGGCACGTCCTCTGCCCGGTCGGCCAGGTGCTCGAGGAACGCGAGCATCGCGTCGTCGGCCCAGTGCAGATCCTCGAACACGAGCACCGTCGGGCTGTGCTCCGCCACGCTCTCGAGGAACCTGCGCCAGGCAGTGAACAGCTCTTCGCGTTTGGCCTGGGAGGACACGTCCACACCCACGAGCGGAAGCAGCCGCTGCGTCATCCACTCGCGGTCGACGCCCGTCGGCACGATCTCGTGCAGCTTCGCGCTCGCCGCCTCGGGGTCGTCCGTCTCCAGGATCCCGGCATGCGCCTTCACAATCTCGCCCAGCGCCCAGAAGGTGACCCCGTCGCCGTAGGTCAGGCAGCGGCCCTGGCGCCAGGTGAGGCCGGGTGTCTGGGCCTGCGCGCGAGCCAAGAGCTCGGCGACGATCCGGCTCTTGCCGATCCCGGGCTCCCCGACGACCGTGACGAGCTGCACCGAGCTCGTCGCGACGGTCGTGCCGAAGAGTCCCTCGAGCAGCGCGAGGTCGGTCTTGCGGCCGACGTAGGGGGTGTCGGAAGTGCGGATCAGGTCGGCGCCGAGGCGCCCGCGCGTGGCTTTCGGGACGAAGACCCGAACCGGCTCGGCCTTGCCCTTGACTGCGGCTGGGGGCAGCTCCTCGTACTCGAAGAGCATCGCGGTCGCCTCGTAGGTCGAGCGCCCGACGGCCACACGCATCTGGGGCGCGGCAGACTGCAGGCGAGCAGCGGTGTTGACCGCATCCCCGGTGAGGAAGCCTTCGCCGGACGAGGGCTCGACTCCGAGGCGAACGAGCGCCTCGCCGGTGTTGATCCCGACGCGAAGCCGCAGCGGAGCGCCCGCAAGCCCCGTGAGCTTGGCCGCCTCTTCCGTGATCCGGAGAGCCGCCCGCACGGCGCGTTCGGGGTCGTCCTCGTGGGTGGCGGGAACGCCGAACACCCCCACCGCCGCGTCCCCGATGAACTTCTCGACCACGCCACCGTGCGCCTCGATTTGCGCCCTGACCAGCGCGAAGTAGGAGTCGAGCATGCGCCGGATGTCCTCGGGGTCGGCCGACTCCGAGGCCTGGGTGAACCCGACGAGGTCGCAGAAGAGGCAGGTGACGACCTTGCGCTCCTCTGCAAGCGCCGGCCGAGCCGGGGCGGACAGGGGCGTGGCGCACTCCATGCAGAACTTCGCGCCGTCCGGGTTCTCGTGACCGCAGGAGGGACACGCGATCATGGGCGCGAGCCTACAAGCCATCGCCGGTGCCGCACTCCACCCCCGCCCCGAAGGGGCGAGGCACCCACCGGCCGCGCGTCAGGAGGCGTACGCCCTGTCGACGGTGGAGGCGAAATCCTCGTGCGCGCTGTCGCGGAGTGGTTCACCGTGCCCACACAGGGCGTGCCGGAAGGGGATCTCCAGGAGGCGCGCGTAGTCCTCTGCCTTGGGGTCGTTGCGCATTGCGAACAACGGGCCGATGTTGGCCGGCTGCCAGAACCCCAGGGAGCCCATGAGCTCGACGGTCTCGTCAGTGAAGAACTCGTCCGGCTTGACCCAGTTCTGCAGGGCGTCGCAGGCGATCGCGATGCCCCCGGCGCGATCCACGACGAGCACGCCCTCGGGCTTCGCGGTGGTTGTGAACTCGAAGACCATGCAACCGCTGAACGGTGTCTCGCCTCCGGGAACGAGGTGCTTGTCGACGCTGAGTCCCTCGGGCTCGATGCCACGCATCACCCAGTACGTCGGGTGGTAGCGGTCGACGTAGAAGGCATCGTCGCGGGTGTGCAGAGCGCCAATGCGGACGAGATGCTCGACCTCGCCCAGTCCGTCGAGGTCAGCAAGGCCCTGATCGTTCAGCCGGACGCTGTTGATCAGCGTGAGGGAGGTGCCCTCACGCACGATCGTCATGTTCCGGTTGAAGACCCAGGGTACGTCCGGGAACTCCGGGAACGTCGTCCGCATCTCGCCGGTCACGAAGAAGACGTCGCGGAAGACCTCCTCGATGGGCCCGTGCGGAAGTGCCTCGGGAAACGTGTCCATCAGGTCCGGAGCATAGAGCCGGACACGACGGGCTCACAAGTCATCCGGTCGAGGAGCCCGCGCAGGAACATGTCGAGGAAGGACGACGGGGCGGGTGGGTCGGTTGAAGCCGACGATGGCCTTGACCCCCCGGAAACGGACGTGAGAGAGTCGCCCTGCCGGCAGCGGGATTCGTGCAACGCGATCGGCTGTGCATAATCGGACGCTGCACTTCATCGAGCGAGGAGGCGGCGTGGGCGCAGCCAAGGCAGGGGTTCGTGACCCCGGAAGCACGTACGACTTCGTCATCAGCCGGAGCACGGACGACGACCGCTACGCGATCTGGCGCTTCGAACTGGAAGCCGACCAGCTGCTCACCAAGGTGAGCAAGCGCGCCGACCTTACCTTCGACCACACCCACCAGCTGGCTCCGGTCGGCAACTACGTGCTCGATTGGGGACCGGTCGCACTCCCTGACAGCGCGCCCTGCTACCCCTACCGGCTCTTTTCGTTCGATCCGCTCGCCGACGATCCGCTGGGGAAGACCGCGCTCCTCGACCCTCGCACGGGCAAGCCCGCGCTGACGGGAACGTGGCCGAAGCGCAAATTCGTCGGAGCACTGGCCGACTTCGGGAATCCCGATGGCGCCAAGAAGGCATTCCAGGATGACCCGAACCTGCACCTTGTCCCGCTGGGGAACTTCGTGCTCAACTGGATCCCGGCGGAGGGGCGCGGCACCTATGCGCTGTGGGTCTTCGACCCAGACCCGTGGACGGCGACCGGCGCAAGCACCGACCCGCTCCCGTTCGAACAGACTCCTCAGGGAGCCTTTCAGACGATCCGAGCCGGCCACACGCTCCTCCCGTTGGGGAACTTCGTCCTCGAATGGGTTCCCGTTACGAAGACGTACTCGGTGTGGAGCTTCGACCCCGAGCCCAACGTGCCCCTGGTCACCCCGGCGGCCCAGCACGGCACCTGGGACGACATCGACGAGACGCACGAGCTCGTTCCCGTGGGCGATGACGTCGTGCTCGACTGGGTGCCGGGCGACCGCAGCTATCGGGTGTGGGCGTTCGACCCCTACCAGGCGAACCCGCTCACAGAGCTTCTCGGCAGCGGCCAGCTGCCAGGCGAGCTCACGCCGGCGACCACGCTCCTCGCCGTGCAGCCCCAGCTGCCCGTCGATCCGGTGGCGGCGGCACAACCGGCCACGATCGACTTCATGCGCACGAAGGTCAAGCACGTCGTCTACTACATGCTCGAGAACCGGTCCTTCGACCACGTGCTCGGCTGGCTGCACGCCCACGACGAGAAAGGGCTCAACTTCATCGGCTCGGATCGCCCCTTCGACGGCGCCGGCGTCAAGCACTACAACGTGGACACAAATGGCAAGAAGGTGCACCAATCGCTCTATCACCACGGCACGTTGAGCGACGACATCGACCTCGACTTCTTCACCACCGACCCCTACCACGACAACGCCGACGTCCTCGAGCAGCTGTTCTTCGGCGACCCCGACGGCTACCGCAACGGTTCGAAGCCGAACATGGGCGGTTTCGTCGTCAACAACGAGTCCGCCGAGGTCATGGTCACCTACGGCCCGGACCAGCTCCCGGTCATCAACGGCCTCGCCCGGGAGTTCGCGGTGTCAGACGAGTGGTTCTGCTCGACGCCAAGCGCGACGGACCCCAACCGGGCATTCGGCCTGACGGGCTCGTCTCTCCTGCAGCTGAACAACTTCCAGAACGGCAGCACATACGAGTACTGGCCGATGTCGTCCCACCGTCCCTCGATCTTCAAGGTGCTCTGGAACAACGGGATCGAGGACTGGAGGATCTACAACTCGATCGAGTGGATGACGTTCGTCCACACCTACCACCTCTTCCTCCAGGGCCACATACCGAAGGTGGACGCCGACACTGCGCAGTTCATCGCCCCGTTCACCCAGTTCCTCGCCGACGCGAAGGCCGGAAACCTCCCCGCCTTCAGCTTCCTCGAGCCCGTCTGGATCCCCACGCCCGGGCAAGCCTCTGCGACGAGCTCGTACCACCCCGGGGAAGATCTCATCCCTGGCGAGCAACAGCTCAACGACGTGTTCGACGCGATCTCGAGCGGGCCAGGCTGGGAGGAGACGATGCTCGTGGTCACGTTCGACGAGCACGGAGGCATCTACGACCACGCACCACCGCCACGGGCGATCAACCCGTGGC
>JAOUEA010000127.1 GCA_029858935.1 Actinomycetota bacterium | reverse complement strand
CGTCGTCGAAGGCGGTGGCCACCACGCCGAGCGCCGAGCACACGATCGTGAGATCGCCGAGCGGCGTGGCCAAGCTGGTGAATGACCAGGGCGACGTCATCCGCGGGACCTCAGATCGGCGGCCAGGGGTAAGGCCGCTCCCCGAGCGGAGGTGGGTACGACGGGGAAGCCACGAGGTCGTCGACGCGCCGACGCAGCGCGGCGACCTCGGCGTCGGTCAACAGACCCCCGAGCTGCTCGCACGGTTGGCCGCCTCGAGCCAGCGATTCGGCGAACGAACCCACGTCGTCGACGAGCGATTGCGGGATCGGTTCGCCCATGAACTCCCAGATCACCGTTCGAAGCTTCGGTTCCTCGTGGAAACAGACCCCGTGGTCGATCGCCCAGATGCGACCGTCCTCGCCCAACAGGCAGTGGCCGCCCTTTCGGTCGGCGTTGTTCACCAGGAGATCGAACGCAGCGATCTCGCGGAACGAGTCGGGGAACCGCTCATTCAAGGTGAAGTAGTGTTCCTGCGGTTCGAACGGGACGAACAGCTGCACCGACCCGGCCCCTTCGGGGCCTTCGCGCAGCACGGTCGGTGGCACGTTCGGCCAACCGAGCGCGACCGAGACCAGGAATGCGGCGACCTCCCGCCGTCCCAACGAACCCTCCGGGAAGTCCCACAGCGGGCTCTCGCCCCGCTGAGGCTTGTAGACCGCGAGCGCCTGGCCACCGTCGGAGCCCTGGCGGGCGGGCAGGGAGGCGCGCGCGAGGAACGTGTAGTTGGAGGAATTGGGCAGGAGGCCGACCAGTTCGAGCACACCGGCTTCGATCTCCGGTGGAACGTGAGCCAGCGTCAGTTCCGTTTCGAGTGGCCGTTCATCGCGGGACACGCGTGCCCCCCCGTATCGATCGGGTTGCCGCAGAACTGACACGTCGGCCGGCCTCGCTCGACGACGGCAGCGGCGTAGCGCGACAGTGCGAACATCTGCTCGCGAGTGGCCGCGAGCTGCACGTTGTCCGGTTCTCCCTCGGGCGCCGTAAGCGCTTCCTCTCCCTCTACTTCCGGGATGAATTCTTCGATCTCCAGCACGAAGAGCTCCCGGCCATCGTCGTATCCGATCGAGAGCTTCCCGGCACGGAACATCGGGTCGATCGGCTCCTCGAGGCGGAGCTCGTCATCGCTCGGACCGACGCCCGTCTCGAGCTCGAGGTCGGCGAGCAGCTCGAGGATCGAGGCTGACAACAGCTGTACCTGCTGTTTCTCGACGACGATCGTCACGAGCTCGCCTCCGCTACGAGCCTGCAGGAAGAAGGTGCGCTGGCCCGGCTCACCGATCGTGCCGGCGGTGATGCGATCGACGAGGCCGAGGTCCATACGGCTCATCCTCGCATGTTCCCTCCTGGACGCCGGGCTGGACGCCGCGCGCCGGCGCCCGGCACCTGGGGCGTCTCCCACGTAGGGGTACCACCGCCGGGAGCGAATCGCCGGAGGTCGCCGGTGTCGTTCACGAGCAGCACCCTCGGATCGCCATCACGATCGATCGTGACGACCGAGATCGATGCGGGATCGACGACGATGCGTTGGAATCGTCGGAGCGGGGCTCCGGTCAGGTCGGCGAGCATCACCCGCAGGATGTCGCCGTGGGTCGCGACGACGACGCGCCCGCGCCGATGACGTTTCGCGATCGCGTGGAGTTCCTCGACCGCTCGTCGTCGGGCTTCCGCGAAGCTCTCCCCGCCACCCGGGAACCGGAACTCTTCCGGACGATGCTGGATCTCCACCCATGCCTTCGTGCGTCTGAGCCGCGATAGGGACTTGCCCGTCCACGAGCCGGCGTGCATCTCGATCAGACCGTCGCGTTCGATCACGGGGAGCCGCCGGGCCGTGGCGAGTGGCCGCACGGT
This sequence comes from Actinomycetota bacterium, assembly GCA_029858935.1. Taxonomy (GTDB): domain Bacteria; phylum Actinomycetota; class UBA4738; order UBA4738; family HRBIN12; genus JAOUEA01. Next base: position 4,744 of record JAOUEA010000127.1, on the reverse strand, counting down.
GTCGACGCAACGCTCCAGCGGGCTCGAGTACACGACTGTTGGGCGGAGGGGCGCGAGTCGTCGAGCGAGCTGCTCGGCCTGAGCGCGACCTCGCTCGTCCAACTCGATGCCTCGCGTCTGACCGTAGAGCGTGCGGCCGGTCTGAGCGGTGAGCCCATGTCGCACGAGGAACAAGGTGGTCATGCTGGCGAAGCATACGGTCGCTCGTTCGCCCCGCGCACGATCGGGTCAGGCATCGAACGCTCGCGATCCGGTGGATGGCAAGCGAACGGTGAACGTCGACCCGATGCCGAACTCGCTCACGACCGATGCTGAACCCCCGTGGTTCTCGGCGACGTGGCGCACGATCGCAAGGCCGAGGCCCGTGCCGCCGGTCTCACGCGATCGAGCTCGATCGACTCGGTAGAAGCGCTCGAAGACTCGAGGGAGATCTCGCGACGGGATGCCTGCGCCGCTGTCTCGTACCGTGAGCGTGACGCCGTCAGCATCGCCGGCGACTCGCACGAGGACCGTCCCTCCTTCCTGCGTGTACCTGATCGCGTTGTCGACCAGGTTGCGCACGAGCAACGAGAGGTCTCGAGCGGATCCGCGCACGGCCGCCGGATCGGTGGCCGCGACCGACAGGAACACGCCGGCCGCGTGTGCCTGCTCCTGGAACCGCTCGACCTCGTCGCGGACGAGCGTGTCGAACCCCACCGGTTCGCCGTCCTCGCTTCCCGACTCAAGCCGGGAGAGGTCGAGGAGATCCGACATGATGCGTGAAAGCCTCAAGGCTTCGTGCTCCAGCTGCACCGCGAACCTCGGTGCGGCGCCGCTGCCGTCTTCGATCGCTCCCCGAAGCGTCTCGGCCGTCGCCTGGATCGAGGCGACGGGTGTCTTCAGTTCGTGTGAGGCGTTCGTGACGAAATCTCGTCTCACGGCCTCGATGCGTCTGGATTCGGTGATGTCCGTCACGACCACGAGCGCCGCCCCGTCTCCGGCTGGGGTCGCCGCAACGCGCAGCCACCTCGACGGCGCCCCTCGCTCGACCTCGATCGAGGCAGGCACCGATGACTCCACGACGCCGCGGACCATCTCGCGCAGGTCGACGGGGAGTAGTTCGTCCATGGAACCGGGGCGCGCGCCCAGGTGGTGTTCGAGCGCGTCGTTGACGAAGGCGCTCCGTCGGTCTGCGCCGAAGAGCAGGATCCCTTCCTGCATCGAATCGAGGATCAGATCCTGAACCGCGCCGGCCTCGCGTGAGGTCGCCTCACGCCGGGCCAATTCCTCGGTTGCTTCGGCCGCCCGTCGCTCGGCAACAAGGGCTCGCCGCCGCCCGGCCCGGGAACCCACCATCGCAGCAGCGACGCCGATCGCGACGGCGACACCGATCCCGATCGCGAGGGAGCCGGATTCCATGTCGTGAGGGAGTCTACGCAGCGCACACGCGGGGCCCGAGCGCCGTTCATCGTTCGTTCACCTCGGCGCTATCGGGCGTCCATCCTCCTTGCCTAGCCTCGCGATCGAGATGACGAGTCCACGGAGGAGGTAGGTCGATGAGGACGGTCTCCAGGCGAGGCAGTGCGATCGCCGGGCTGGCTGCGGTGTCGATCGCTGCCGCCGCGTGCGCCGGCAGCGGGGGCGGAGGCGATGAGGGTCAGGCCGGGTCGATCACCATCTCGGGTTCGTCGACCGTCGAACCGATCTCTTCGTTCGTGGCGGAGATCTTCAACGAGACGAACCCCAACGTCCAGATCAGCGTCGACGGTCCCGGCACCGGCGACGGATTCCAGCTCTTCTGCAACGGCGAGATCGACATCTCCGATGCGTCTCGCCCCATCGCGGACGAAGAGATCAAGGCCTGCGAGAAGAACGGCGTCGAGTACACCGAACTCGAGGTCGCTCTCGACGGTGTCACCGTGATGACGAGTCCAGGGAACTCCGCCGTCACCTGTCTCGACGACGGCGACATCTATGCCCTGTTCGGTCCGGAGTCCGACGGCATCGACACCTGGGCCGGTGCCACCTCACTGGCGATGGAGGTCGGTGGCAACGGGGGGTTCCCCGACGCTCCGCTCGAGATCACGGCTCCAGGGGAAGAATCGGGGACGTACGACACCTTCATCGAACTCTCGGGGATCGAGGACATCGGGGTCGACCGCGGCTTGTCGGAGGATGCGGCCGCGGCCCTGCGCAAGGACTACCAAGCCTCGCCGAACGACAACGTGATCATCACCGCGATGGAAGGTTCGCCCAGCGCGCTCGGGTTCGTCGGGTTCGCGTTCGCCGAGGAAGCGGCTGATTCGATCCGGGAGATCCAGATCGATGGAGGATCTGGGTGCGTCGGACCGTCGGCCGAGACGATCGCGGACGGGTCGTATCCGCTTTCGCGCCCGCTCTACATCTACGTCAACTCGAAGGCCGCGGCACGGCCGGAGATCGCGGCATATGTTGATTACTACACGAGCGACGAAGCCCTGAAGACCCTCGTGCCTCAGGTCGGCTACGTCGCTCTTCCGGCCGACCGAGTCGAAGCCACGCGCTCAGCGTGGGCGTCTGCGACTGCGACCTCGTGATGGCGAGCACCGCCGGTGATCGCAGTCTGTCGATCGAGCGGCTGCGGGGCAGGCCCCGCCGCAGGCGCAAGGAAGCCCTCGTCCGGGTGCTCCTGGTCATCGCCACAACGATCTCCCTCGTCATCAGCATCGCTATCGTCGTCGCGTTGATCGAGCAGACGATCAGGTTCTTGGCGGCGGTCGACCTCGGTGAGCTCTGGACGGAGGGATGGCGCCCCCGCAGCGGGCAGTTCGACCTCCTCACGATCTTCATCGGCACCCTCGAGGTGTCGGTCATCGCGATGGTGATCGCCGCGCCGCTGGGCCTGGGCGCCGCGATGTACCTCTCCGAGTACGCGACCCCCTCGACGCGGCGGAGGCTCAAGCCGATCCTCGAGACGTTGGCGGGCATCCCGAGTGTCGTGCTCGGGTACTTCGCGTTGCAGGTGGTCAATCCGATGCTCGTGCAGGGGCTCTTCGGGGCGACCAGCACGTTCACCATCATGGCGGCCGGGATCGGGGTCGGGATCCTCACGATCCCGTTGGTGGCCTCGGTCGCCGAGGACGCGATGTACGCGGTGCCGAACGCGCTACGAGAGGCGGCCTTCGGCATCGGGGCCCGGCGCAAGACGGTCGCGACCAGGGTGGTCTTCCCTGCCGCGGTGTCGGGCGTCGTGGCGTCGTTGATCCTCGGATTCTCGCGGGCTCTCGGCGAGACGATGGTCGTCGCGATCGCAGCAGGTGCCACGGCCGGCGCGACCCGACACTGGAACCCACTCGAGCCGGGGCAGACGATGACCGGCGCGATCTCGTCGCTCGCGATCGGGTCCGACCAGGTCAAGGGCGCCGCCGGCCTCAATCCGTTCGATGCCCTCTATTTCGTCGGACTGCTGCTGTTCATGCTCACGCTCGCCCTCAACGTGATGTCGGAGCGGTTCGTTCGGCGAGTCCGGAGGGACTTCTGATGTCGGCCATCGCTCCCACCCGACACGTCCAGACCACCGTCGAGCTCGCGCTGCGCGGGCGCAGGCGCGACGTTGCGGGCCGCGTCTTCCAGGGTGGGTTGCTGCTGTCCCTGCTCTTGTCGCTCGCCATCTTGATCGTCCTGTTGGGAACCTCTCTGTCCGATGCCTGGCCCGTGCTGTCGTCACGGGCCGGTGCCTTCGTGACGAGCAACGTCTCCAGGCTCGACGTCCGAGCGGGGGTGCGGCAGGGGATCGTCGGATCGATGATCCTGATCGGGTTCGTCGCGATCGTCGCCATGCCCCTCGGGATCGCCGCCGCCATCTACCTGCAGGAATACGCACGAGATACACGGATCAACAGGTTGCTCACCACGAACATCCGCAACCTCGCCGGCGTGCCGTCGATCGTCTACGGCATCCTCGGACTCGTCGTGTTCGTGCAGGCCCTGCGTGCGGTGACCGGTCCGAACGTGTTCGGCCGGAGCTACGTCTCAGGCGGCCTCACGCTGTCGGCCCTCGTGCTTCCCATCGTCATCCTGATCACGATGGAGGCGCTGCGAGCGGTGCCGAGGAGCATCCGGGAGGCGGCCTACGGGGTGGGCGCGACGCAGTGGGAGGTCGTGCGGCATCACGTGCTCCCGTATGCGGCTCCCGGCATCTTCACTGGGGCCATCCTGTCGCTCGCTCGCGCGTTCGGAGAGACGGCCCCGCTGCTGTTGGTCGGCGCGGTCACCGGATACCTGTCCACGCCCGGTGGCAGGACGCCGCTCGAGATCCTCCAGGGTCAGTACACGTCGCTGCCGACGCAGATCTTCTCGTGGTCGAGGCTCGCGGGCGACGGCTGGAAGGCCAACACGGCCGCAGCGATCATCGTGTTGCTCGTGATCATCCTCGTAGTGAACCTCGCTGCGATCTTGTTGAGGAATCGATATGACAGAAGGTGGTGAGCCGATGGAGACGACCGACCTGACGCCGGCATCCCCCATGGTTGAAGATGGCCCCCAACTCATCGTGAAGCCGTCTGCCGTGACCGAGTCCGAAGAAGCCAGCCGTGACGTCGTGTTCACCACGACCGACGTCGCCGTGTACTACGGAGAGTTCCGGGCGATCCGGGATATCAACCTCCCGATCCTGAAGAACGAGATCACCGCGCTGATCGGTCCTTCGGGCTGCGGCAAGACGACGTTCCTTCGCTGCCTGAACCGCATGAACGACCTGATCGAGGGTGCTCGGGTCGAGGGGCAA
>JAOUEA010000126.1 GCA_029858935.1 Actinomycetota bacterium | reverse complement strand
CGGATGAACCGCTCCCCACCTGCGGCCGGCCCGGGTCACGGTCGTCGAGCCACCACCCGTTGCCGGCGCCCTCGAACGCGTCGGGGAAGTGCGTGAACGTCTTCCAGGCGGCGACCGGGTAGGCGTTGGCCGTGTGCTCCATCGCGGCGAGCGCAGCCTCGAGCTTCCCCACGTTCGGCAAAGCCTGGCCGTGCAGCAGGATGCGCTCGTCGCGACACAGCGCGGCGGCGACGGTGCGCGTGAAGTCCATGACGTCGTGGGACTGCGGACTTCCCTCATGGAAGATCGGCAGCGACGCGACATGCCGATCCGGTCTGCATGCTCGAAGGACCACGCCCGGGCACGGGCGATCGTCTCGAGGAGCACGGGCGGCAGCTCGGCTTCCGGATCGGACTCCCCGTTGGAAGCCGGACCCAACTCGATCGGGAGTCCCGGGTCTCGTTCGTCCTCACGTGCCAGCCCGCCCTCCCGGCTCGGTACGTGTTGAGGTGACTGTGGCACAGCACGAAGGGTTCCGCGAGACACTGTCATCGATGCGGGTCGCGGTGGTCGGACACGTCGAATGGATCTGGTTCGGGGCGGTCGATCGCATCCCGGGTGCGGGCGAGATCGCGCATTCGACCGACGACTGGGAAGAGCCCGGGGGCGGCGGGGCGGTCGCCGCGGCGCAGCTGGCGAGGCTCGCTGGCAGCTGCGATCTCTTCACGGCGCTCGGCGAGGACGATCTCGGAGCACGGGCGGCGCAGGAGCTCGCACGACTCGCCGTCGACGTGCATGCCGCCGGCAGGAGCGACCGCACACGCCGAGCCTTCACGATGGTCGATCCAGCTGGCGAGCGCACGATCACGACGCTCGGGCGACGACTGGCTCCTCACGGTACCGACCGGCTCCCGTGGGAACGCCTCGAGGGGGCCGACGCCGTCTACGTCACCGCCGGCGATGCCGACGCGATCCGAGCCGCCCGCCGCGCGCGGGTCGTGGTCGTGAGCACCCGGGCCTTGGAGGAACTGCTCGACGCCGATGTGATCCCCGACGCTCTCGTCGGCAGCCTCGGCGATCCGGCCGAGCACGTGGACGTCGACCTCCTGGCGTGGCGGCCGCCGCTGCTCGTGCTGACCGAGGGAACGTCGGGCGGCCGATACCGCACCTCGAGCGGAGGAACCGGGCGCTACGAGGCGGTGGCCGTCCGCGGCCTCGCTGGGGACGCCTACGGTGCAGGTGATTCGTTCGCCGCCGGACTCACGTTCGCGATGGGCTCGGGGTGGGAGCTGGACCGCAGCCTGGCGTTCGCGGCCAGGTGCGGGGCCGCGTGTGCGTCGGGACGAGGTCCGTACGCGGGGCAGTGGGACGGCACATGAGGTAGGCCGGATCGCCCGCACAAGACCACGCCGAGATCGCCCGAGCCTCCACGGGATCGCCCACGGCCGGGCATATCGTGACCGGACCGCTCGCCGGGCATGGCGCTTCGAGCCCGCCCCCTTCCCCACCACCGAGGTCGAAACGATGCGCGGGAAACACCGACGTCGGCGGCCACCCCCCGGGCCCGTCACCCGCTCGACCCTGCTCGCCGGCGTGATCGCGCTGAGCATGGCCGTGCCTCACCAGGCCGGAGAGGTGCCCGTCACGAGCCATCGTCGCGCCCGCATCCTGCCGCACGCATCGGCATCGGCACCCAACGTCGCGGCGTCGTCCACCGATCTGCCCGGGGAAGCCGACGGGGATCCGCGGCGGTTCACGATCGCCGCGACCGGCGACATCCTGATCCACGAGTCGCTGTGGGAGCGTGCGGCCAAGCTGGGGGTCGAGGTCGGCCGGGCGTTCGACTTCCGGCCGATGTTCCACCGCGTACGGGGACTGCTCTCTGAAGCCGACGTCGCGATCTGCCATCTCGAAACGCCGGTGACGACCGACGGAACGCTCTCGAGCTATCCGGTGTTCGCCGCCCCACACCAGATCGTCGATGCGATCGCCGATGCGGGCTACGACTCGTGTTCCACGGCCTCGAATCACTCGCTCGACCAGGGCGCCGGCGGCATCGACGCCACCCTCGATGCGCTCGATCGCGCCGGGCTCGCGCACGCCGGCACCGCTCGCAGCCGTGCGGAGTCGAGGCGCATCACCATGCTCGATGTCGACGGTGTCGAGGTCGCGCAGCTGGCTTACTCGTTCGGCTTCAACGGGTTCATCCCCGAGCACGACTGGCAGGCGAATCGGATCCAGATCGGGCGCATCCTCGACGACGCCCGGCGTGCCCGGGCCCAGGGCTCGCGCTTCACGATCGTCAGCCTGCATTGGGGGGTGGAGCCGCTCTCGAGCCCCACGGCCTTCCAGGTGCGGGTCGCCGATCGTCTCACGAGGTCGAGGTTCGTCGATGCGATCGTCGGCCACCACGCGCACGTCGTGCAACCGATCGAGCGCCTTCACGGGAAGGTCGTCGCCTACGGCATGGGCAACTTCCTCTCCGGCATGCGGCCGAGCGAGCTGTGGCCCGACGGCGTGGACGACGGCGTGATCGTGGTGCTCGACGTGGAGCTCCGCGGCGATGCGTATCGCGTGAGGAACGTCAGTACCGTGCCGACATCGGTCGCCGGCGGGACCTGGCGCATCGTGCCCGGCGCCTGACCCACGGACGAAGGCGCATACTCCCGCGGTGGACATCGCGGGGTTCCTCCACCGCTACCCGCCGTTCGACGCCTTGACGCCGGAGCGGCTCTCCGAGGTCGCCCGGACGGTCGAGATCGAGCACTTCCCCGCGAACACCGTGATCCTCCAGGAAGGCGGCGAGCCTGCGACCGCCCTGTACGTGATTCGCAAGGGCGCGGTGGAACTGCTCGATGGCGGGCGCCCCCTCGACCTGCTGCTCGAGGGTGAGATCTTCGGACAGTTCTCGCTGCTGTCGCACGACGTGCCGTCGCTCACCGTTCGGGCCCAGGAAGACACGCTGTGCTACCTGATCCCCGCAGCCACGGCCGATCCGATGCTCGAGTCAGACCCTGGTCGCATGTTCGTGATCGGGAGCATGCGTCGGCGCATCGCATCGGCGACCGGCGCAGCGGTCGAGGCGCCCGACGCGCGATTGGCGCCGGTGTCCTCGCTCGTGCGGCGAGCCCCGGTGACGGCCGACCCGGCGATGCCGGTCGCCGATGCGGCCGCACGCATGGCCGCGGAGCGGGTCTCGTCGCTGCTCGTCCCGACGTCCGAGGGCTGGGGCATCGTGACCGACCGAGACCTGCGCACCCGCGTGGTGGCCACCCGGGCGGGCTGGGACACCCCCCTCGAGGCGATCGCGACGTCTCCCGTCCGAACGATCCAACATGACGCTCTCGCGGGCGAGGCGCTGTTGGTCATGTTCTCCCACGGGGTGCATCACCTCCCGGTCGCGGGTCCCGACGGAGCGCTGACGGGAGTCGTCACCGACACCGACCTCATGGGGCTCGGCAAGCATTCGCCGTTCGCGATGAAGAGCGCGATCGAGCGATCGGCCTCGCCTCCGGACCTCGCCGCTGCCGGGCTCGACCTTCCCCGACTGGTCGTCGCGATGGTCCACGCACACGCCGACCCGATCGACGTCGGCCGGATCGTGGCCATGGTGATCGACGCGATGACCGACCGCCTGCTGTCACTCGCGATCGAAGAACAAGGCGATCCGCCGTGCAGCTGGGCCTGGCTCGCCCTCGGCAGCGCGGCTCGCCACGAGCAGGCGCTGCACACCGACCAGGACCACGCCCTCGTCTACGATCCCGTGCCCGGCGATCCGGACCCCGATCCCTACTTCTCGGCGCTCGCAGCGTCGGTCACCTCGGGTCTGGAGGCCGCGGGCGTCCCCCGGTGCCTCGGCGACGCGATGGCGGTGCACCCGACCCTGCGGCGACCGCTCGGTGAGTTCGCGGAGCAATTCGAGGCCTGGATGGACAGCCCGGACGCGCATTCCACGGTGCTCTCGTCGATCGGGTACGACTTCCGGCAGGTGGCAGGGCCGCTCGATGCAGAGCCGACGCTCGACGCCGCGATGCGCAGGGCGCGCGCGCGGCCGGCCTTCGTGCGGCAGATGGCCCGCCGCGCTCTCGACCTGCGGCCGCCCACGGGGTTCCTGCGCGACCTGGTGGTCGAGGCCAAGGGCGATCACGCCGGCAGACTCGACGTCAAGCACGGTGGCATCACGATCGTGAACAACCTGGGGCGCGTGTGGGCGCTGCAGGCCGGCGTCACACAGAAGGACACGATCGGGCGCCTGCAGGGCGCGGCAGCGGCCGGCGTGCTCGAACCCTCGCTCGCGACGGAGCTGAGCGAGGCCTTCCACTTCCTGTGGGACGTGCGCCTGGACCACCAGGTGCGCCAGGCGAGCGCAGGCGAGCGGCCCGATGACTACGTCGACCCCGGCGCCCTCGGATCGTTCTCGCGCAGCGGGCTCAAGGAGGCGTTCCGCGCGATCGCGCGCGCTCAGCGCACGCTGGGCTCCCAGGAGGGCCTGAACCCGGGTCTGCGGTGAGCGCGGCCGCTCACTCAGTCGAAGTAGAGATCGGTGCCCATCGCGTGGAAGCCGCCGTCGACGTGGATCAGCTCGCCCGTGATGCCACGAGACAGGTCCGAGAGCAGGAACGCCACGGTGTTGCCCACCGGGGTCGGGTCGGTGACGTCCCAGCCGAGCGGCGCACGGCGACTCCAAGAATCGGTGATCGCGTCGAACCCGGGGATGCCCTTGCCGGCCATCGTGCGCAGCGGCCCCGCGCTCACGGTGTTCACCCGCACACCCTTGGGTCCGAGATCGCGGGCGAGGTAGCGCGTGACCGACTCGAGTCCGGCCTTGGCCACGCCCATCCAGTCGTAGATCGGCCACGCGACCCTCGCATCGAAGTCGAGGGAGACGACCGAGCCGCCCGTTCCCATCAGCGGCATCATGCCGTTGGCAAGCTCCTTCAGCGAGAACGCGCTGGTGCGAATGGCGGTCGCGACGCTGTCCCACTCCGTGTTGAGGAAGTTGCCGCCGAGCGCGTCGGCCGGGGCGAACGCGATCGCGTGCAGGAACCCGTCGATGCTTCCCCACCGGGCCGAGAGATCGTCACGTACCGCGGCGATGTGGTCGGGCTCGTTCACGTCGAGCTCGAGCACATCGGGCGGGTCGGGCAGGCGTTTGGCCACCTTCTCCGTGAGGCTGACTCCGCGCCCGAAGTTGGTGAGCACGATCTCGCCACCTTGTTCCTGCACCGCACGAGCCGCCGAGAACGCGATGGACTGCGGCGTGAGCACGCCCGTGATCAGGAATCGTTTCCCCTCGAGCAGCACGCCTCTCCCCTCAGCGAGCGCTCACGCGCTCGCGTCGACGACTTCCCACTCAACGTTGCCCTGGTCGTCGCTCTGGGTGACCTGGATCGTGAACGTCGTGCCGGACTCCTCCTCGGCCGTACACTCGAACGTGGCCCCGGTTTCGACCTCGACGTCTGCCGGGCAATCCACCGCCGTGATGACGGCCTGGACCTGGTCGGCGATATCGGTCTTCAGCATGCCCTCGAGGCCGTCGGTGTCGAGCGTCTTCGTGCATGCGGCCACGGCGATCGCGAGTACGGCGATGCCGGCCAGGCGGAGGGAGCGCGAACGCATCGACATGCCGAGGAACCTCCTGCGGGTCGGGCGAGTGGTGGTCCGAGCCTATCGACGGCGGAACCAGGGGGCAAACGGCGGCTTCAGTCCTGTCCGAGGATCGCCCACTGTGCGGGCGTGACGAACGGGAGGGTGTAGTAGCTGACGCCGATCGAGCCGGCGTCGCGCACCGCCCGAGCGAAGGCGCGCGTCTCGGGATCGGTGGCGTCACGGGCGAGTCCGCCGATCACATGGATCGGCACGGCGTCGCTGCCGACCCCCTTTCGGATCTCCTCGACCGCCTTCGTGACATAGGAAGCGGTGTCGGCGGGGCCGTGCACTCGGTACGTGTAGTAGGTCATCGGCAGCACGGCGTCGTAGGTGCGCGCGAGCTCGCCCCATGGGAACCCCGGCCAATACGTGCGGTCGTCGACGAGGCGCACCGGCGACGGCACGATCGCTCCGAGCGGGTAGCGGTCCCCGGCGATCTGGCGCATGCGGTCGGAGAGCCGCATGAGCCGCTCATTCCGCCGGAGCGGGTCGCGCACGGCGGACGACTCGATGTCGAGAGCGAACCCGTCGAACCGGTCGCCACGTGGGGTCGCGAACGCGATCGCAGCTCGCGTGCGGGCGCGGTCGACCACCAGGTTCGTGAGGTGGGGCAGGTACCAGGCCACCACGCGGACACCACGGTCGTGGGCGGCATCGATGAACAGGGCCGTCTCGTCCGGGAAGACGAACGGCACGTTCCTGTCGCCGTTGGAGGTTTGCAGGTAGAGGGTGGTCGCGCCATTGGCGACCATCGTGTCGAGCGCCCGGATCGGATCGCTCCAGGACTCGTCGTCGTGGATGTCGACCCAGACACCGAGGCCTTCGAACGGTTCCGTTACGGGATTCGTCCGCACGAGAGGCTCGGCCAACTCGGAGCTTGCCTCTCCCCCGGCCCGCAGGGCGATCGCCGTGAGCACGCCGAGCACGGCCACGACGGCGACCGCGATCGTACGGGGGGAAGCCGGACGGACCATCCGAGGCAGCCTAGCGCGTGGCCCGTACCATGCTCGCCATGGATCTCGGGCTGGACGGTCGGGTCGCGATCGTCACTGGGGCGTC